>NZ_MWLP01000011.1:0-53415 GCF_010634885.1 Microbacterium sp. B35-04
TGATCCGCAGAGCGGCCGCGAGCTCCAGTCGCACGCCGCGCTCCACGACCTCGGTCAGGACCCGGCCGTTGCGCGTCGCCTCGCGAAGCGCCTCACGCCGCATCGCATCGATCCGCACCAGTCGCTGGGCGGCGAGCACCGTCATCATGTCGGCCGCCTCGATGACCAGATCGAGCTCGTCGGGGAGCATCCGATCGTCGAGTTCGGGGTCGTGTGACATGCTTCAACAGTAGAACATACATACGACACACGGTTCTAGGCGGTGGGGCTGAGATTCGATACCACGCCTGCTGCAGGGATGCCGATCTCGTCGAGCCAGTCGGAGAGGAGTGCTGCCATGAGACCGGGGCGCTCGTGAGGAAGTGCATGTCCGGCGTCGCCCGCGGTCACGACAGTGGCACGGGGGTATTGATCTCCGAGGCGCTGTTGCCGTTCCCAGCCGACCCAATGATCGTGTCGGCCTGAGACCACGAGCACCGGAGTCTCTACGGCCACCGTGTCGGGATCCGCGGCGTGCGGTCCCGCGGTGATCGCGCTCTCCAGCGTCTGCTCGTCGACCTCCCCGACGACGGGCAACACCGCGCGACGGAATCGCTCGAGTGTGTCCGCCGTCCGAACGACGAAGTACCCCTCGTACTCGGCCCGCTGATCCGGATCGAGTGCAGTGGACACGTGATCGTCTCGAACCACTGCCGGCGCAGGAATGCGCTGTTCCCCGGGAACGGCCGGGCAGATCAGCGCGATCCCGGCGATCCGGTCGGGATGCCGGGCCGCGATCGCGCGCGCGAAGTGTCCGCCGAACGAATGCCCGAGTACGAGAAATCTGCCGGTCGGTGCTTCCCTGTCAAGGAGGCGGTCGATGAGTTCCAGCACGTCATCTGGTTGCCGAACTCCTGATGAGGGGCGGGAGTCGCCGTGACCGGGCAGGTCGAGGTACACCCGACGAACTGGCCGTGCATCGATCATCGGCTCGAGGAAGTCGCGCACCTCGCCCCTCGCCGAGTATGCGCCGTGAAGGGCGAGGAGCGGGATGCCGGTGCCGACCGCGTCGTAGGCCAGCGAAGCGGTATCGCTGAACTGAACCCTCATCGTCATGTTCGCCGTGATGGAACTACGCTGTGACGGCGGTCGCACGGATGGACACGAGGATCCCGGGCAGTTCGACGCCGAGCTTCGCGACGTATCGCGCCGGTGCGGCTGACGGGAACCAGCGTGCGTACTCCTCGTTGAGCCCTGCGAAGTCCTCCGGCCGCGTGAGGAGGATGCCGATCTCGACGACGTCCTCCAGTCCCGCCCCGCCCGCCTTCAGGATCGCCTCGCAGTTGGCGAGCGCCTGGCGCGTCTGCTCCTGGATGGTGTCGCCGGCCAGGGTCCCCGTGCCCACGTCGATGCCCACCGTGCCCGAGACGTACACGTGCGTCCCGGCACGCACCGCCTGACTGTAGAACGGCGAGCTCGGAGCGTCCGACGTGGTGATGATCTCCCTGGGCATGGCGAGCCTCCTCATTGAGTGGGTACCGCTGCCGTGCATGCTGGCAGAAGACCACAGGCAGTGCCAGAGGCCAGGCGGGATCGAGGGGTCGTCACGTTAGCATTCGGGGATGACGAAGCCCGCTCCGAGGGAAGACGCGCCGATCGAAGATGTGCCGATCGGCGGTGAGGTCATCCGCCTCGGGCAGTTCCTCAAGTTCGCCGGGCTCCTCGACTCCGGTGGGAACGTGAAGGAGGCTATCATCGACGGCTATGTGACCGTGAACGGCGAGGTCGATCGCCGCCGCGGACGGCAGCTGCAGCTCGGCGACATCGTCAGCTTCGAGGGGCGCCGGGTCCGCGTCTGCCCGTGACCCGGCCCGGGCGGGGCAGCGGTGGGGGCCTGGAACACGAGCCGGCTCGCGGAGAATGAAGGGATGGAGTCGTGGGAGATGCGCGAGTGGTACGCCGAGTACATCGACGCGTGCAACCGGCACGACCTCGACGCCGTCCGATCGTTCGTCCATCCGTCGGTGCGCCGGGCGCACCTGCCTGGTGGCGCCGATGCGTGGATCGCCGACATGGCCGACCTCTTCCAGGGGTTTCCGGATTGGCGGTGGCGCCGCATCCAGCTCGTCGTGGAAGACGACCGCCTCGCCGCACATCTGCGCGGCAGCGGCACGCATCTCGGCACGTTCCGCGGCATCGCGCCGACCCGGCGCCACGTCAACGTCGCGGAGTTCGCGATGTACCGCGTGACGAGCGGGCGGTTCTCGGAGTTCACCGGCTCGGAGAACGGCCTCGAGCTGCGCACGCAGCTCGGACAGTAGTCCAGCCCGGTGGGTTACTCCGGCGCGTACTTGAACGAAAGCTGGATCCGGGCGCGGAACAGCAGCGTCCCGTCGTCGCCGACGACGACATCCTGTTTCGTCACCTCGGCGACGCGGAGATCGTGCAGCGACCCTGCGGCGGTATCGATGGCTTCTCGTGCCGCCTCCTCCCAGGACGAGGCACTCGTGCCGATGACATCGATCACTCGGTAAACGCTCATGCTGACCCCTCATCACTGGATGCGGACAAGTCCATACTGATCGTGCCCGGGTCCGTAGGGAAGGGCCCCACCCGGCGTCAGCCGCCGGCCGCGGGGATCGTCCTGCGCATCACGGTCTTGCTCTTGCCGATGTGGCGCTCGAACGTGAATCCCGCCTTCTCGAACATCGCCCTCGTGCCGTTGTGCAGGAACGACGACGACGTCCTCCTGCCGGGGGCGAGCTCGTTGGGGAACGAGACCACCTCGCCGCCACCGGCCTGCGCGATCAGCTCGAGCGCGCCGTCCAGGGCCTCGCGTGCCACTCCCGAGCGTCGGTGGTCGCGATCGACGAAGAAGCAGGTGATGCGCCAGGGAGCCGGCTGCGTCTCGCCCCCGTCGTACTGCTTGCGGTGGTAGATGTTCGGCAACTCGGCCGGACTGCCGAACTCGCACCACGCGATCGCATCGTCGCCGTCGAAGACGAGCGCGGCGTGCGCCACGCCCTCCGCCACGAGTCGCTGCTTGAACGTCGGCCCGTCGTACTCGTCCTTGACCGTCTGCTCGGTGTCGCCGTGGAAGTACGAGCAGTAGCACCCGCCCCAGACGCCGTTGTGCTTCTGCGCGAGCGCCAGCCACGCCGGGAACGTCTCGGGAGTGAGCGGCTTGATCACGTGCGCAGTCGTCACGCGCGTGCCGGACGGGACGGTCTCATCGGCCATGGCAGCATCCTTGCGTCGGTGCTGCCAGTCTGGGACCGAACTCGGACCCTCGACAAGTGGCACGGCCACCGATCGGGCGGGCCGGCGACGTGCCGCCCACCGAGATCGGTGACCGAAAGACAGGCCGGCGTCAGCCGAGTCTGCCGAACGTCGTGTCGATGTCGGCCATCTCCATCGCCGCGGTGGCTTCGATGAGCGCCAGCAGCTCCGGGTCGGCGCCGGGAGAGAACTCCTCGGGTCGCTCGGGTGCGATCTCGATGGGCACGCCCTCGGGCGCCTGCTCGGTGGCGTCGAGCTGCGTGCCGTCGTCTGACGGCGACATGCCCTGGAAGATCCTGCCCGCCTCGGACTGGTCGCCGAGGTCGAAGGAGTACTGCTTGCTCTGCAGGCCGAGGTCCAGCAGTCGCTTCACCTCGGGGAACCGCTCCGCGCTGGTCTTGGGGATCGGGAGCGCGGTCCGCCAATTGACACCGAGCGTTTCGAGGGCCTTGGCGTAGGCGTTCTCATGCGCCTGGTCTCGCACGATCAGGTACGAGATCGTGGATCGGGCCATCTTGTTGTCGGTCATCTCGTACAGGCGGCATTTCTGGAGGCGGCCGGTGGACTCGAGCATGAGGTTGTAGAGCAGGTCGAGGACGAGGTTGCCGGAGTTGTAGACGTAACTGCCGCTCCAGGGGTTTCCGACCGCGTCCACCGGCAGTGCCCCCTGAGCCCCCACCAGATAGTGATGGATGTTCCCGTGGTCCAGCGCGATGCTCAGCGGGGTCGCGCCGCGCGCGCCGGGCTGGTCGACCGGATCGTCCGGCTTCCCCTGATACGCCGGCGATCCGTCGAGCAGACGGGCGATCGTCGTGCCGATCAACTCGACGTGACTGATCTCCTCGGTTCCGATGCCCTGGAGGAGGTCCTTGTAGGGCTTCGCGTTGGCGCCGCGGAAGTTGATGCTCTGGAACAGGTACTGCATCATCGTGCGCATCTCACCGAACTGACCACCCAGCCCTTCCTGCAAGGCGTTGGCCGCGGCGGGATCTGGCTCGTCCTGCTCGATGGGGTTGATCAGGTTCTGCAGGTGAAAGTACATGGCTTCTCCTCCGGTGTCGGCGAATGTACGGAACACCCTCGGGCCCCACATTCGGGGTCGGCACCGGGATGGACACGACGGCAGGCGACGCGTACTATCCGCCCCGTGAATTCGCATGCGCAGGGGAATGGCACGACCGTGGAGCAATCGGGAGGATTGTCAATCGGATGCCGGCACGCGCCGTCCTGCGGCGGTCTTCGCCGCGACCGCGTGGCAGACACATCGAATCGGCAAGCTGGGCCACCGATGCGATGCGCCTCTTGCACATGTGAGGCCGCGAACTACTCCCAGGTCGCGGTATCCGGATCGATCCCGTGGTGGCGCGCGGATCCGTCGATGCTCTGACGGAACCACGTGGCGAGGCCGTCTCCCATCCCGTTGTAGTACGACGAGAACCCTGGGTCGGCCTCGAACATCCGCCCCAGGCACACCTGCATCTGTCGCGTCAAAGGGAAGAAGTTGGAGAACAGTTCCCGGTGGCGCTCGGCGAGTTCATCCGCCTCCTCGCTGCCCGGCTCGACGCCTCGGCTCACCGCATCGACGAGGTCGTGCTGGAGTGCGGACATGGCCTCGGACAGCGCCCGCCACTGGGCCGGTGATCGAGACGCGGAGCGCTCCGCGAATTGCGCCCACTGCCTCGACCGTCCCCAGACGAAGCGGGCCGCGCGCGATTGCTGCGGGTCCCACTCTTCGCCGAAGACCTCACGCTGCTCGTCGTCGCTCATCAGGATGCCGCGCTCGTGCGCGTCAGTCATGCGCTCGAGTCGTCCGTCGAGCTGCTGCAAATCGTGAATCCGTTCTGCCAGCTGTGCGCGCTGCTCGCGCAGCGTGCCTCCGATGTCCGCGGTCGCATCATCGAGCACCTCACGAATCGCGTCGAGCGCCAGCCCGGCCTCGCGATACGCCACGACCCGGCTGAGGCGCTCGAGGTCATCCCAGGTGTAAAGGCGGTAGCCGGCAGGCGTACGGCGGGACGGCGATGCGAGACCGATCTCGTCCCAGTGGTGGAGAGTGCGCACGGTCAGTCCGAGGAGATCGGCGGCGACGCCGACCGTCGCATCCTCATCGATCTCGCTGTCAACCGTTGATGTCATTGTGCTCCTCCTTCGGAGTCTCCCGGCGCGAAGATCCCTACAGACGCGAAATCGCGCGCCACGTCGCTGTCGGGCGCGAACGGCGTCGCCGCCGTGAACGTGACGTGCGCCCCCTCCGGAGTGACGACAGCGATGTCGCGAGTTCTCCAGGCCGTGTCGTACGGTCCTGTCACCGAATCCGGTGACAGTTGTCGACATGCCGCGGCCACGGACTCGAGCTGGCCGAGGACGCAGGAGACGAACACCTGAACCGGGGACGCCGCTGACGGAGCCGCGTGGTCGTCCGCGGGAACCAGCAGAACATCCTGGAACGCCCACCGTCGCAGATGGACGATCTGTCCAGGAACGCTGAACAAGTCGACGAAGCCGAGTCCGCGTACCCAGAAATCGGTCGACGCGCTAAGGTCCCTCGTCCGGATCTTCACGAACATCGGCATCGCGTAGATGCCGAGGAACGGATCGGGCGCGACCGCGTCCGGGCCGTCCGGAACGGGGCTCATCTCGAATGCATTGAAGTAGTCAGCCACGTGAGACACTCTGGGTCCTCACGTCGCGTGAGGGTCAAACTCGCGCCTCATCTCGCGTCGCCACGACGTTCACCCCTCGCCCGAGCGCTCCCATCGACGGTACGACCGCATGCCATGCGCGACGGCCAGACGGATCACCCAGTAGCAGAACAGGAACAGCAGGACCAAGCCAAGGATCGTGGCGCTGATGTAGATCACCCAGAACAGGAGCACCTGATTCGGATCCGAGAAGTCGAAGGTCATGGCCTCAAGGTAGTGGTGTCGTGCGCTGCTGACCCGCAGCCCCTCCTATCGCCATGTTGCACCCGCGCGGATAGTGAGGGCATGGACGCCGCCCCTCGGGGGTCGGCCGGGCGCGAGGCCGACGAGCTTCAGCGCAGACGGCAACGAGCAACTGACGTCGCAGCAGACGACGTCGCGCGTGAGCTGAATGACCTGCGTGCACGGGCGTATGGTCCAGAACCCGACATCGGAGCCGACCCAGCGGCCATGTTGCGCTTGATCAAGCTCGAAGCGGCCCATATCGCCGCGCTGCCGCCCGTCAGCGCCACCGCGTCTGCCGACTACCCCACGGCCAGGGGTGCGCGCCAGGGGGAGACCCGCCCCGGACGAGCGCGGCTCGAACGAGTCCTTGTCGTATTCGGGCATCGTGAACTCTTCCGTGGAGGAGGTGTCGATCTTCAGCCCGTCTTGCAGGGTGTTGACCGCGGCAACGTCGGCACGATCCGCCGGGTCGACCAGGATGCGGGATGCCACGAGTACCCATGGTGTGTCGAACTCACTCGTCGTGAGCTCGTACGTGCCGCCGGAATGGAAGACCCGGTTGATGTAGTGGTCTTCGTTGACCACCATCACGGACATGTACCGTTCGCCCGCGTCCGGCAGCGTCAGTGTGGCGCCATCGCGGATGTCGACGATGGCGAGGCGTCGGAGTCCAGCCTCGCCCACCACTCGATGGTTTCCATGCGGCCACCATTGCACCAGCTGAAGCCGGCCGAAAGCCGGTCGCTCTGCGAGCGTCGTCATGAACGTTTGAGTTCGGGTCGCGGACTAGCCTGCCACGAGAAGTGCCCGGGCACGAGCGTTGACGAGGATGTCAACGTTGTCGGTGCGCTGCTCCGCGGACCCACGGCCATACGGGAGTGTTCTCACCTCGTCGCGAACGATGCCACCGAGTAGCTGGCTCACGATCAATGGGTTCGGGTGGATGTGGGGTCGATCCCAGAAGGGCACGATCGCCTGCGTCGCCGTGGTGAGGCCGAGAGTGTTCTGCTCGCGCAGCAACGCCTCTAGTGCACGGGCGAGGCCGGACTGTCGATCGGTGTCGTCGTCGGCGTGGAGCGTCTTGTTGAGCGGCTCGCCGAGTTCCTTCGCGCGCGTGAGGCGGTTGAACGACGTGCCGAACCATTTCGCGTAGGGCGGCCAGCGTCGTTCGAGCATGAACGCCAGGTGCATGGTGATCTGAGTCAGGCGGGCGGCGATGACGCGAGCGCCGGCTTCGTCGCCGACCTCGGCGGCGCGGCTCATCAGCGGGAGTTCCTGCGCGAGCCGGATCCAGTCGCACGCGAGGATGTAGCGCCAAACGTCGTCGGGGTACCAGGCCAGAGCATGCCGGGTCGCAATGAGCGCTCCGTCGATATCAATGAACACGGGACCGGCGGTGACCTCGAGTGCGGCTTGTCCGGTGAGCGACAGCCAGTCTTCGACGGACGGGTCTGTGCGCGGGTCGAAGCCCAGGCGTGCGTCAAGAAACTCGGAGACTGAGGTGACGTCCACGTGGTGGCGGCGCTCGGTCTGACCGGTGAATGCGAAGCGGGTCGGGAGTCCCTCGTACGTTTCGGGAAGCTGTCGCTCGAGTTCTCGGTCTACCTCGTTGACGGCGTCGGCCGGTACGAACAGGTTCAGTCGGAGGCCCCAGTCATGGTCTTGGGAGGTGACGTCATCGAATCCAAGGACGTCGGAGCCGGAACCGACCCGGCCCGCAGCATATGGGAGGTGAGGGAACCGCTCCGCGAGTATTGGGCGCACCAGATCCGAGTGGTAGTGCCGCGCAAGATCGACGCCGCTCCAGCCGGTTTGCTTCACGGTTCGATCCTGCACGACTCGACTGATCGCGTGCGAACGTGGGTCGTCTGGCGCGCAGATGAGAGCCCCCTGCAGCGCACTCTCTTGGCAGCGGGAGTTGGACCCGGCTAGTCGCCGTCCGCGGCACCGGCACCGGCATCGCCATCGACCTCGACGGCGAAAGGCTCCGGGTGTCCGACAATGGCGGTAGATGTCGTGGAGGCATCCCCCGCCCGAAGTTTGGCTGCCTCGAGTGCCCGGTCAATGGCGAGGTCCATGTCCGATCCAGGATGAACGTGTTGGCCGTCGCTTGACATGTTGCCTCCTGCGGCGAGCATATCCGCAGAGCAAACAGCAATGCGCGCGCGGCAGGGTCGCTCCGTGACGCAGCTTAAGCCGCGCGGGTTCAGCTACTCGGTAACCATGTCGGCGTGGCGATGAGCGACCTTCCACGCACCGCCTTCTCGGCGGTACACCTGAGTGGCCCGCAGTGTGAAACTACGCGGCTGGCCATTGACCGAAGTTGAGATGTGCTCCAGGCCAGCGGTATAGGCCATGTCATCCACAACGTCGTCGTACGCCTGCAGTTCGAACGTGTAGGACGTGCAGTCGGAGAAGTTCTGCTCGAGGTGTGTGAAGGTCTCCGCCACCTCCCGTTGCCCGTACGCGTTCCGCCACGCGCCCAGGATGCTCACGGGTTCGTTATGGGACCACAGCGCTCGTCGCGGGTCTGCGTCGCCGTTGTGAAGGGCCTGTTCCGCTTGGTACAGCGCTGAATCGACCCATGCCAAGAACTCGTCGCGGTCGGTCATGCCTCAGTATGCCTCCGGCCTGGCGGGCGTGCACAGGCGTGATGGGGAGTATGCGGGCACCATGGAGGAAGTGGGGACTGCGCCGAACAGCACCGCTCTCGTGTGAGGACGCCAGCCGGTCTGCCTCCGCACCCTTCGGCGCCGGCACCAACGTTCGATAGCCGGTCCTCCTGCGTGCAGTGATGCACCGGCGTGGTCTTGATCGCCGAAGGACGGCACCCCGTCAGTAGAAAGGGAGCTGCGGATCGTGCACCACGTGGATGCTCATGGCTGGAACGGCCGACGCGCACTGCGGTGCCCATTTGACCCGCCCGGGGTTACCGCGCGGATAGGTGCGCCAAAGGGGCGCGGCGGGCGCACACTGAGGCCACGCGCCGTACAGGGCCGCGGTGAAGCCGCGCTGCCAAACCGCCGGGCCGGAACCCCGCCCGCAGAGGGCGTGTCGGCGTCGCCCCGATAGGATGGGGTGTAACCGTCCGATAACGGGGGAGTAGCCCATGCCAGGCATCGTGATCGTCGGAGTCCAGTGGGGAGACGAGGGCAAGGGCAAGGCCACCGACCTCCTCGGTGAGCGCACCGACTGGGTGGTCAAGTTCAACGGCGGCAACAACGCCGGCCACACGGTCGTGATCGGCGACGAGAAGTATGCGCTGCATCTTCTGCCCTCCGGCATCCTGTCTCCCGGTGTCAACGCGGTCATCGGCAACGGCGTCGTGGTCGATCTCGAGGTGCTGTTCGCCGAGCTCGAGGCGCTTCACGCGCGCGGCGTCGACGCGTCGCGGCTGCGCGTGAGCGCGAACGCCCACATCATCACGCAGTACCACCGCACGCTCGACAAGGTCACCGAGCGCTTCCTCGGCAAGCGTCAGATCGGCACGACCGGCCGGGGCATCGGTCCCGCATACGCCGACAAGATCAACCGCGTCGGCATCCGTGTGCAGGACCTCTTCGACGAGAACATCCTGCGCCAGAAGGTCGAGGGAGCCCTCGACCAGAAGAACCACCTCCTGGTGAAGATCTTCAACCGCCGTGCGATCACGGTCGACGAGGTCGTCGACGACCTGCTCTCGTACGCCGAGCGCCTGCGGCCGATGGTCGCCGACACCGGGCTGCTGCTGAACGAGGCGCTGGATGCCGGCGACGTCGTCGTGTTCGAGGGCGGCCAGGCCACGATGCTCGACGTCGACCACGGCACCTACCCCTTCGTCACGTCGTCGTCGGCGACCGCCGGCGGCGCCGCCACCGGCTCGGGCGTCGGCCCCAACCGCCTGGACCGCATCGTGGGCATCGTGAAGGCCTACACGACGCGCGTCGGCTCGGGGCCCTTCCCGACCGAGCTCTTCGACGAGAACGGCGACTTCCTGCGCTCGCGCGGCTTCGAGTTCGGCACCACGACCGGGCGCCCTCGTCGCGTCGGCTGGTACGACGCGCCGATCACGCGCTACGCGACCCGCATCAACGGCATCACCGACCTCGTCCTGACCAAGCTCGACATCCTCACGGGCCTCGACCAGATCCCCGTGTGCGTGGCGTACGACGTGGACGGCGAGCGGTTCGACGAGATTCCGGTGAACCAGTCCGACTTCCACCACGCGAAGCCGATCCTGGAGTACTTCCCCGGCTGGAAGCGCGACATCTCCGGCGCCCGCAGCTTCGACGATCTCCCCCGGGAGGCCCAGGAGTACGTGCTAGCGCTCGAGGCGATGAGCGGCACGCGCATCTCGGTGATCGGCGTCGGCGCCTCGCGCGATGCGGTCATCGTCCGCCACGACCTCGTCGATTGACGCGGTCGCGGCTCCGATGAGATTCCTGCTGGGCGGCTACACCGCCGACATGGACGGCCGCGGGAGCGGGATCGGGATGCTGCTCGCCGGCGCGCCCGACGACGCCTCCGCCGGTGGCGCGCTCGCGTTCGCGGGCGACGTCGCGACCACCGACTCGCCGTCGTGGCTCGCGCCGCACCCGGGATCGGGGAGCGTGACGAAGGGCCACGTCGTGTACGCGGCGCTCGAGAAGCGCCGGCAGGTGCAGGCGTTCCGCCGCACCGGCGACGCCACCTTCGTGCCGCTCGGCGCACCCGTCGCGGCCGGCGAGGCGGTGTGCCATGTAGCGGTGTCGCCCGACGGCCGCGTCCTGATCGCCAGCTGCTGGGGCGACGGCCGCGTGGTCCGGATGGACCTGGATGCCGCGGGCCGGCCGTCGTCGCCGGTCCTGGCACCTGCGGCGGTCGACCCGTACGGGCCCGACGCCGCGTCCGCCCCGGCCTCGGCCGGCGACATCGACCTCGTCGCCGCGGCCCGCGCCCTGCGCGAAGCCGCGGGAGCCGAGTATGCGCATCTCGTGCCCGATCACGACGGCGCCGACAAGGCCGAGGCCGATGCCGATGCCGATGCCGATGCGACGCGTCCGTCCCGGGCGCACCAGGCCGTCTTCCTGCCCGGCGGGCTCGTGGCGACGACCGACCTCGGGTACGACGTCGTGCGCTTCTGGCGAGACGGCGGCGATCGGCTGCGGCCGATGCAGCAGGTGACGCTCCCGAAGGGCAGCGGACCGCGGCACATGGTGTGGCACCCGAGCGGTCACCTGTACGTCGTCACCGAGCTGTCGTGCGAGCTCTTCGTGCTCGCGCCGTCGATCGACGGCACGTGGCGCTTGGTAGGTGGCACCCCGCTCGGGGCGGGCACGCTCCCCGGTGACAGCGCTGCGGAGCTGGCGCTCGCGCGCGACAGCCAGTTCGTGTACGCCGGCGTACGCGGCAGCAACACCCTCGCCGCGCTCCGCGTGCGCGGCGCGGGCGACGAGGTCGCTCCGGTCGCGCTCGTCGACGCCGGCGTCGACTGGCCGCGGCACCACGCGGTGGTGCGCGACATCCTGCTCGTCGCCGGGCAGCTCTCGGACGAGGTCGCCTCGCTGACGCTCGATACGCGCACCGGCGTGCCCGGCCGCGTGCGGCATCGGACCGACGCCCCGTCGCCGACCTGTCTGCTGCCCCTGCGCTGAACGCGGAGCGATCGCGTCGGGTTGTATAGCCTGGTCGGGGTCGGAAGGCGGGAATGAGTTCGAACACGACGCTGAGCGGCGCCGCGCGGGGACGCCTGCTCGCCTTCAACGGGTTCGTCTGGATCTTCGGGCTCGTCGTCATCGTCATCATCGGCGCCGTCCTGCTCGCCGAGACGGGTGACGAGGTCTCGGCATCCGACGACTACGCGTATGAGCCGTGGCTGAACCCCGATCCCGTGCTCGCGGACGACGAGGGTGATGGCGTGTACAGCGGGGTCGACGGCGCGATGGTGCCGCTCGACGGGCTCGATCCGGCACAGCCGCTGCTGATCACCGAACTCGATGACACGTACGTCGGCAGAGTGTCGGTGACCGGTCCCGGCGGCGAGATCCTCACCGAGGGCGAATACGGCGGGCCCGCCGAGTTCGAGTCGTACATCGCATCCGACGGCCACTGGGTGATCGTGCCGCAGGCCGACGTCGAACTCTGGATCGACGGGTTCAGTGACGAGCGCTGGCGCATGAAGGTCACCACTCCGCCGGTCGAGGAGCGCTCGGGCACGGTGAGCGGCTTCGGGCCCGCCGTGTTCGCGCTCGACGCGACCGCCACCACGGCGCGCGTCAGCATGCGCGGCGAGGGCCGCGTGAGCATCGAGACCGTCACATCGGCGGGCGTGACCGAGGTGTTCAGCGAGAACGAGCCCACCGACCGCTCGATCGCCTGGGCCGACGGCGAGCCCGTGCTGTTCGTGATCGACGCCTGGGACGACGCCGGCTGGACCATCGTCTTTCCCGAGGACGCGGCATCCACCCCCGCCGGCACACCCGCGCCGACGCCCGAGCCGGGCGCCACAGGGGTGAGCCCCTGATGGCGGGCGCCGATCGCATTCGGCGGTTCTCACTCGTGACCTGGATCGTCGGCACCATCGTCATCGCGGCGATCGCCTTCACCGTGCTGCCGCAGGTGGCGGTGAACCCGCAGACCGGCGACGTGTACGTGGGCGAACCCGGCGAGGAGGACTATCAGCCGTGGCTCGCCGACGATCCGCAGGAGTACGAGATCGTGGACGGCGTGATCGACGGCACCGCCGCGGGCGGCTTCCTGCGGATCGACGGTGGTTCCGACCTCCTCATGCTCGAGAATCGCGAGGGCGCCGGCGAAGCCGACTGGGTGCGCGTCTTCCAGCAGCAGGGCGTCGAGTTCGACGTCGATTCCGAGCAGTGGCAGTACCCGGCCTACCTCGGCTCGCTGTATCCCGATTCCGACGTCCTGGTGCTGCCGGGCGCGGAGGACGGGCTGCTGTGGTTCTCGCCCTCGCTCACCGACTGGACCGCGCGCGTCTCGACACCGGAGGCACTGCCGATGGGCGAGACCGCCACCGGTCAGGGCAACGCCGTGCTGGTGTACGAGGGCGAGGCCTTGAGCGGCCGGTTCCAGCACACCGGGAGCGGCCTGTTCGTGGTCGCGGTCGTGACCGTCGGCGGGTGGGACCTCCTCGTGAACGAGTTCGACGAGGTGGACGTCCGCGCCTCCTGGGAGCCGACGGATCGCGTCGTCTTCCAGGTCGAGGCCGACACGGGCGATGGCTCCTGGACCATCGCGCTCGACACGCCCGCGGGCGATCCCGCGCCCTCGACGACCCCGACACCAGCGCCGACGCCATGACGCGGCATCCGACCGACAAGGAGCAGACGTGACGTTCGCCGACACTCTCACCGAGGCGTTCAAGGCGCGCCTTCCGCTGCTGTACATCGAGACCGGCGAGGAGGTGCGCGCGATCGGCGCGATCTCGGACGCGGCCGAGACGCAGCGGCACCCCCGCGCCCTCTGGACCTGGACGGCGGCGCTCGGGCTGCTGGGCCCCGACGGCAAGGCCGTGGCGAACACCGCGAACCCCGCGCGGGCGCTCCAGCACGTCGCCGGCATCCACGACCCGAGTGTGTTCGTGTTCTGCGACCTGCACGCGTACTTCGGCGGCGAGCACCGCGCCGGCGACCCCGCTCTCGTGCGCACCGTGCGCGAGACGGCGCTCGAGTTCCGCCACGGCGACGTGTCGCGCACGCTCGTGATCACGGCGCCGGTGCGGGTCATCCCGCCCGAGCTCGACGAGGTCACGCACCTGCTCGACTTCCCGCTGCCGACCGCGGCCGAGATCCGCGGGCTCCTCGAGACCATGATCGACAACAACGCGTCGGGCGACGGCAGGATCCGGGTGGATGCCGACGACACCGCCCGCGACCAGCTCGTGCACGCGGCACTCGGCCTGTCGATGGCCGAGGCCGAGAACGCGTTCGCCCGCGCCATGGTGAACGACGGGCGCCTGTCGGGGCATGACGTGCCGATCGTGCTCGACGAGAAGCGCCAGGTCGTCCGCAAGTCCGGCGTCCTGGAGTTCGTGCGGGGCGAGATCGACCTGGACGACGTCGGCGGGCTCAACAACCTCAAGCGCTGGCTGTCGCGCCGTGACGGCTCGTGGCTCGGCGACGCACGCGCGTACGGACTGCCCGCCCCTAAGGGCGTGCTCATCACCGGCGTGCCGGGCTGCGGCAAGTCCCTGACCGCGAAGGCGACCGCGGCGTCGTGGGGGCTGCCGCTGCTGCGGCTCGACATCGGCCGCATCTTCTCGGGCCTCGTCGGCTCGAGCGAGCAGAACCTGCGCACCGCGATCGCCACCGCTGAAGCGGTCGCACCGTGCGTGCTGTGGGTCGACGAGATCGAGAAGGGCTTCTCGAACACGACCGGCCAGGGCGACTCGGGCACGACGGCGCGGGTCTTCGGCACCTTCCTCACCTGGATGCAGGAGAAGCGCCACCCGGTGTTCGTCGTCGCGACCGCCAACAACATCGACGCGCTGCCGCCGGAGTTCCTGCGCAAGGGCCGGTTCGACGAGATCTTCTTCGTCGACCTGCCGACGGCCCACGAGCGCGAGGTGATCTGGCGGCTGCAGCTGCGCTCGCGCGCGACCGACGCGAACGGGCTCGAGGCGGTGGCATCCGACGACGCGGCGATCGCGGCGCTCGTGGCCGCCAGCGAGAACCACTCCGGTGCCGAGATCGAGCAGTCGGTCGTCTCGGCGCTGTACGAGGGCTTCACCACGCGCGGCGAGGTGACGGCCGACGTGGTGCGACAGGTCGTGGATACGATGATCCCGCTCGCCGTGACCCAGGCCGAGGAGGTGCAGCGCATCCGCACGTGGGCGACCGAGCGTGCGGTCCGTGCCACCGGCAGCGAGGATCTGGACCCGGCCGAATCGACCGGCGCTGTCGCCGAGGGTGCACTGTCGTCGCGTCGCGGCGGCCGCACTGTGGACTATTGAGCACCACAACCGCCGCCGACGGAAGGATGACCAGATCATGGCCAAGCAGCTCGTGGTGAGGCTCCGCGCCGACGGCACCGTCGACGCCGAGACGATCGGCATGCACGGGGCGGAGTGTCTGGATCACATCGAGGCGCTCGAGGCGCTGCTCGACGCCGAGACCGTCTCGTCGCGCTTCACCGAGGACTACACGACCGCGTCGGTGGAGGGCCGAACCCGGCTCGAGGCCGAGCAAAAGGACGGCGCCTCATGACACCCGTCGTCATGCAGTCACCGGGCGTCGGCGGCGAGACCTCGCTCCTCGGCACGGTCGAGCCGGTGCGTCGGACGTCCCGGGGGATGGCGCCCACGCTGCGCTGGTCGCGGTTCCTCGCGGCTACCGAGGCGGAGGGGCCGGGGGTGCGCGCCGCGGTCTGGCTGCAGGGGTGCGCCGTGCACTGCCCCGAGTGCTTCAACCCGCAGCTGTGGGCCGACCGCGGCGGACTCGTCGGAGACTCGGATGCGCTCGCCTCCGAGTGGGTCGAGCGTGCGACGGCGGCCGGGGCGGAGGGCGTGACCCTGCTCGGCGGCGAGCCGTTCGATCAGGCGGGGGCTGCGGCATCCATCGCCAGCGCCTTCCGCGCAGCCGGCCTCGGCGTCATGACCTTCACCGGCTACCCCCTCGACCGCCTCACCGCGTGGGCCGCGGGCGGTCGCGACGACATCGCCGGGCTGCTCGAGGCGACCGACCTCCTCTGCGACGGGCCGTACCTGCGCGGTCTGCCCGACGTGGCGCGCCCCTGGGTGGGCTCGCGCAACCAGGGCATCCGCGCGCTCACCGATCGCTACGCCGACGACGTGCGCCGCATCGCCACCGACCGCGGCGCCGACCGGATCGAGGTGCGGATCGCCCGCGACGGCACCGTCGCGGTGAACGGCTGGGCGACGGATGCCGCGCTCGCCGCCCTGCTGGACGACCTGGGCCCGCGCGCCGACAGCCCTGCGCAGGTCGCGGCGGGATCACGTGCACGAACGAGAGCGGAGGCCGCGCGATGAGCGTGTCGCTGATCCTGATCCCCGCGGCGCTCGCCGCCGTCACCGCGATCACCGCCGCCGGCGGCATCGGCGCGCTCTCGCAGACCGGCGGGGTGCGCGACGACGACCGCGCCGGCACGGACGCCACCGCCGACAACGGTCCCCGCCCGATCTCGGTGCGCACCCGCATGAAGGACCCCGACCTGCTCGGCGACGCGCTGCGCGACATCGGCGCGACGGAGCTCACGCGGCAGGGCGACGACCTCGCCGCGGTGATCGACGGCGTCGAGCTCACGATGACGCGCACCCCGGAAGGGGTTTGGGGCGCGCACTTCCGGCGCCCGGACGGTCTCGAGCTCGCTGAGGCCGATGCCGCGGCACTGGTCGAGCGGCTGGACGCCGCCTATGCACTGCGGGTGCAGCAGTCGGTAGCGGCGCGCATCCGCGAGCGCGCGGCATCCGCCGGCTTCGAGCTCGTCTCCGAGACGCGCGACGGCGACGACACCGTCACGATGGTGCTCGACGTGAAGGACTACGCATGAGCACCTCCACCCGCATGGGCACCGCGAAGGACGCCCCGAGCATCGCGTGGATGCTCGGCATGAGCTCGTGGATGCTGCTGACGGTCATTCCCGGACCGATCGTCACCTGGCTCGGCTTCTCGATCATCGGGGTCGCATCGCGCAGCCGGCGCCTTCTCATCCTCGCCGTGGTGTGGGGCGCGGCCGCGATCCTGGTGAGCCTCGAGATCTGGGGACAGTGGCAGCCGCTCGTCCGGGGGATCGTCTACCTCTCGGGGATGCTCGTCGCCCTCATGGTGAATCCGGGATGGCTCCGCACGATGTGGCAGCGGCGCCTCGACGGAGCGGGCCGGAGTGGTGACGCCGCGTCGCGGACGGGCGGGACGGGCTCCGGTCGCTCGTCGGGCTCAGGTACGAGCACGACGAGGAAGCCCACCTCGCGTGCGTCGCGGCGCTCACGCGCGGCTGCCACCCGCGCGGCCGCCAAGGCCGAAGCCGAGGCGAAGGCCGAGGCGGCGGCCGACGAGATTTCGCGGGCGAAGGCCGACGAGACGTCCCGGGCGAAGGCCGACGAAGCATCCCGGGCGAGGGCCGACGAAGCGGACCGGCTCGCGGCGGCGGCCGGCGCGTCGCCTTCCGACTACCTCGAGGGCGACGCCCCCGCCCCGGCGCCGATCGACGTCAACACCGCCCCCGCCGCCGAGCTCGAGGAGCTGCCCGGCATGACCCGCTCGCGTGCGCGCCGGGCGGTCAAGGAGCGCGAAGCGCAGGGCGGCTTCACGTCCGTCGAGGACTTCGGCGAGGCCGTGGGCCTGCAGCCGCATGAGATCGTGCGGCTGCGCAAAGCCGCGACCTGCTCGCCCCGCCCGCGGGGCGAGCGCCGCTTCGGTCGTCGCGTCGACTACTGAGGCCGGGAATGACGGATGCCGCGGGCCGCGGCATCCGTCACCCGAATCGACCGGGATCGCGCGACCGCGACCCGGCGAGGGGGGCGACCCGCGTCAGAGCTTGGCGTCCTGCTTCGGTATGAAGACCTGTTTGATGATCAGCAGTATCGATGCGGTCACCGGCACCGCGACCAGCGCGCCGAGGAGGCCGAGCAGCGTGCCGCCGATGAGCGCGCCGATGACGACGAGGGATCCGGGGATCTCGATCGCCTTGCTCATCACCTTGGGCGTGATCACGTACGCCTCGATCTGGATGTAGATCAGGTACGCGATGGCGAAGATCAGCGCCGACAGTGGGCTCGTGAACAGCGCGAGGACCGACGCGGTGATCCAGTAGAGCACCGGACCCACGAGCGGGATGATCGTGATCGCGAACGCCAGCACGCCCATCAGCAGCGGGAACGGCAGCTGCAGGAAGAAGTGCAGCAGGAAGGCGACGATCGAGTTGAAGAACGCCAGCACCACCATGCCCATGAGGTAGCTGCCGACCGAGTCGGTGATCTCATTGGTCATCGACCGCACCTTCACGCGGTTGCGCGCCGGAGCGAACCGCATGAGCGACTCCTTGATGCCGGGGAGCGAGGCGATGAAGTAGAGGGTCAGGACGATCACGATGAGGCCGCCCGAGATCGCCGTGGCGATGCCGGCGCCGACCTTCAGCAGCCCGCCCGAGATCGCGGCGATGTTCGCGGGGTTGGTGATCCACTTCTCGACGTCGGTGACCAGCGTCCCGAGGCCGGTGCCGAAGATCCCCTCCAGCCAGTGGAAGAAGTCGGAGTCCTCGAAGTTGTCGATCGTATTGGGGATGCCGGTGATGAACGCCCCGATCTGCTCCACCAGCGTCGGGACGACGAGCAGGATGAGGCCGATCAGCACGACGCCGAAGGCGAGGAAGACGATGGTGATCGCCCACGCGCGCTTGACGTTGTGGCGGACGAACCACTTGATGACGGGATCGAGCCCCAGCGCGGCGAACATCGCGAAGGCGATGTAGATGATCACCGTCGAGATGTTGACGAGCGCGAGCCCGAGCAGGGCGGCAGCGAGTCCGCCGAAGGTGAGCAGGAAGCCGACCGTGAAGGGGCTGTCGAGGCGCGCCCAGAACGGCTTCGCCGACCGATCCGTGGGACTGGCGAGAACTGTGCCGTCGGCGGCGGGAGCATCGCCGACGGCGTCGGTGCCCGCGGCCGGATCGACGGCGAGCGGGTCGGCGGCTTCTGTGGCGCTCGCGCCGAGCGAGGACGAGGCGTCGGTCATGCGTCACACTCTAGGGGCGGGCGGGCACACGGACGGACAGGAGCCGAGATTTCGTGCTGATCGGGGGACGCCGCCCCGCAGGGTCGAGCCGGCGCGGTCGGGTCGCGCGGCTCGGGTATCGTCGTCGCGAGGAGGTTTGCATGACCGAGGATCCGACGGCGACGCTGCGGCGTCTGCGCAGCAGCATCGACAACATCGACGCCTCCCTGGTGTATCTCCTGGCCGAGCGGTTCAAGGCCACCAAGCAGGTGGGCCATCTCAAGGCCGAGCACGGCATGCCCGCCTCCGACCCCGCTCGGGAAGAGCAGCAGGTCGCCCGCCTGCGCCGCCTCGCCGAAGAGGCCGACCTCGACCCCGCCTTCGCCGAGAAGTGGTTCAACTTCATCGTGGCAGAGGTCATCCGCCACCATACCGAGGCCGCCGACAGCCGCTGAGACCTGAATGACGGATGCCCCGACCCGGCGCACAGCCCGGTCGGGGCATCCGCTCTCCGGGCGGAAGCCCGAGGCCCGGAGAGGCTCTACGGCACCGCGCGCCGCAGGGTCAGGTACGAGATCCCGCCGAGGACCAGCGTCAGGACGAGACCGCCGAGGGCGAACCCGAGCGGGCCCTGCACGACGAACCACGTCCAGACGTCCGCCCACATCTCCCAGCGCGTGATCGCCCAGACGGCGAGCAGCAGCACCACGGCGACGCCCACCCAGATGAGGGTCAGCAACAGCGCGCCGAACCGCTTGTACACGGTCGCCGACCAGAACCCCAGCATGAAGATGAGCATCGCCATGACGAAGTAGAAGGCTGCGGCGCCGAGCGCTCCCCGCGACACGACCCAGTCGAGTGCGAAGAAGTAGCCGTTGATGCCCCAGCCGTTCGTCGCCTCCTCGACGAGGCCGCCGATGGCGAAGACCGCGGCGAGCAGCACCGCGCACATCGCGGCCGCCAGCATGGTTCCGAAGAAGAACTCGCGCCGCGTCACGCTCATCGCCTGCGAGAACGGGAACGTGAGCGTCAGCGACGAGATCCCCACGAACAGCAGCACCCACAGGGGCGCCTGCGAGCCGCCGCCGTAGAAGGGCCCGGGCAGGCCGGAGCTGTAGAGGATCGCGTAGATCACGATCGACATGGCGAACGAGGCGCCGAGGACGATCAGCGGCACCCAGACGAACGTCTGCTTGTTGATCAGCTGCATGCGCACGACGTTGACGGTGCGGTTCATCGCAGAGCTCCTTCGTCGAGGGTGGATGCTGCTTCGCCGGCGTCCTGCCCGTGCGCCGTGGTGGTGCGCACGATGAGCTGCTGCAGCGACACCGGTGCGACGTCGAGCCCGGCGGCATCGAGGCGCTCGCGGTCGGCGAGCGACAGGGCGCCCAGGACGGTGACGGATGCCACATTGCCCAGGCGCTCGCGGTGGATGACCTGGCGGCCCGCGACGAACGCGTCGACGGCGGACGCGTCGCCCACGATGTTCGCGGCGCGGTCGCGCACCGAGTCGGTCGCCTCGTCCATGATGATCCGGCCGCGGTCGATGACGAGCACGCGCTCGATGAGGTTCGACACCTCGTCGATCAGGTGGCTCGACAGGATCACGGTGCGGGGGTGCTCGGTGTAGTCCTCGAGCAGCCGGTCGTAGAAGATCTGCCGCGCGACGGCGTCGAGGCCGAGGTAGGGCTCGTCGAAGAAGGTGACCTCGGCACGGGCGGCGAGGCCGATGATCACGCCGA
The DNA here is from genome assembly GCF_010634885.1 of Microbacterium sp. B35-04. NCBI lineage: Bacteria > Bacillati > Actinomycetota > Actinomycetes > Micrococcales > Microbacteriaceae > Microbacterium > Microbacterium sp. B35-04. The sequence continues at coordinate 20,575 of NZ_MWLP01000011.1, forward strand.
CCGCAGAGAGCTGTCCGCGCGACATCTTCTTGATGCGCGTCTTCGCCGGCAGCTGGAAGTCCTCGATCAACTGGTCGGCGAAGTCCTGGTCCCAGTTCGGGAAGAACAGGCGTGCCGTGGCGAAGGCGTGCTTCGCGAGCGCGTCGTCGGGGTACTTCTGACTCTCGCGCACGAAGCACAGGCGCGAGAGCACCTTCGCGTTCTCGTAGGGGTTCATGCCGAACACGCGCACGTCGCCGCTCGTGGCGAAGTTCTGCGCGGTGAGGATCGACATGACGGTGGTCTTGCCGGCGCCGTTGCGCCCCAGCAGGCCGTAGATGGTGTTCTTCTCGATCGTGAAGCTCACGTCGTCTACCGCGACGACGTCGCGGTAGCGCTTGGTGAGGCCCTTCACCTCGATGACGGGCATCCCGGTCGTCATCGTGTGCTTCCTTCCATGGTTGTCGCGGCGTGCGCGCCGGCACGGTCGCGGATGAGCAGAGCGAGGTCGTCGGGCCCGAGCCCGAGTTTGCGGGCCTCCGCCAGCAGCGGATCGACGAAGCGGTCGGCGAACGCGTTGCGGCGCTCGGCGAGCAGCAGATCCCGTGCGCCAGGGGTGACGAACATCCCGATGCCGCGCTGCTTGTACAGCACGCCTTTGTCGGTCAGCATGGCGATTCCCTTCGCGGCGGTGGCGGGGTTGATCCGGTAGAAGGCGGCGAGCTCGTTGGTGGACGGCGCTTGGGCCTCGGGGGCGAGTGAGCCGTCGATGATCGAGTCCTCGACGCTCTCTGCGACCTGGAGGAACAGGGCACGGCCTTCTTCGATCACGACACTCCTGAGTGGGTTGGTTACTTACTTGAGTAACTAACCATGGCAGCGGTCGGCATGTCAAGTGCCGCAAGTCGCCGCGCGTCCGTCAGCGTCACGGCCCAGCACCGCGCGCGCCGTGATATCGCGCGTGCGCGACCTACCCAGCGAGCAGACGCCTGTCCAATTTGCCCGGCCGCGGGCCGTCGTGAAACGGTGGATCAGGCCCCTCATGGGGCTGTTCCCGACCAGTCCGCGGTCACGGGTGACGTCCTCACGGGGCGTCAGACCGGTGAACGTATGGTCGGCGGCCGACGCGCGGATCCGACATCCGCTGCGTGTACGGCCGCCACCCGGGCGCAACCGCTGCAGCTTCTGCACGGAAGCTGCCGAGGTGCACACAGTGACGCTTCCTCCTGCCATCGAGGCGAAGGGCCTCTTCAAAGTCTTCGGACGAAACCCCAAGGACGCCGTCCGGCGGCTCCGCACCGGCGCGACGCGCGCCGACGTCGCGGACGCCGGCTCGGCCGCCGTGATCGACGCGAGCTTCACCGTCCAGCCGGGAGAGATCTTCGTCATCATGGGGTTGTCCGGCTCCGGCAAGTCCACCGTGCTGCGCATGCTCAACGGACTGCTCCCGCCCACCGCGGGCGACGTGCTCGTGCAGGGGCAGAGCGTCACCAAGGCCTCGGCGAAGGCGCTGCGCGGCATCCGCCAGCGTTCCGTCTCGATGGTGTTCCAGCACTTCGCGCTGCTGCCCCACCTGACGGTGCTCGACAACGCCGCCTACGCGCTCGAGATCCAGGGCGTCGGGCGCGACGAGCGACGCGACCGGGCGCGCGAGATCCTCGGCAAGGTCGGGCTCGACGACCGCGCCGACGCGATGCCCGACGAGCTCTCGGGGGGCATGCGTCAGCGCGTGGGACTGGCCCGGGCGCTCACCTCGGGCACCGACATCCTGCTCATGGACGAGGCGTTCTCGGCCCTCGACCCGCTCATCCGGCGCGAGATGCAGGAGCAGCTCATCGAGCTGCAGCGCGAGCTCGGACGCACCATCGTGTTCATCACGCACGATCTCAACGAGGCGATGTTCCTCGGCGACCGCATCGCCGTGATGCGCGACGGCCGCATCGTCCAGAACGGGACGCCCGAGGAGATCCTCACCGACCCGGCGAACGACTACGTCGCGCAGTTCGTGCAGGATGTCGACCGGGCCCGCGTGCTCACCGCCGGCTCCGTCATGGCGCCGCCCGCCGCGACCACGCCGGTGGGTGCCGGCGTGCGCGGAGCGCTGCGGGTGATGCGCGACCTGCAGGTCGGTTCCGTGTCCGTCATCGAGAACCGCAGGTTCCTCGGCACGGTGACCGACCGCGCGGTGATCCGGGCCGTCAAGGACGGTCGAACGGACCTTCGCGCGATCGTGCACACTGCGCACGCGGCCGTGCACGTCGACGACCCGCTGACGGATGTCGTTGAGCGCGCCGTGGAGCGCCCGGTGCCCGTCGCCGTCGTCGACGACGCCGGCCGCCTCGTGGGCGCGATCCCCCGTGTGACCCTGCTGGCCGCACTCGGCAACGTGCCGCCGGTCACCCGCGAGAACCCGGTCATCGACCTGCCGGCCACGGTGCCGGCGAGTGAGATCACGCAGACGCTCGCGGCGGTCGAGCAGCCCGTGGCCGCGCTGCTCTCCCGCTCGGCCGCACCGACGGCGGTCGCCGCGCCCGGCGCCCGTCCGGCAACCGGGAGCCGAGCCACGACCGATGCCCGCGCCACGACCGAGGGAGCCGCCCGATGAACGATGTCTTCCGCCTCCCGCTGGGCGATGTGGTCGAGACCGCCGTCCGCTGGATGATCGACGTGCTCGGCGGCTTCTTCGACGTCGTCGCCCTCATCTTCAACGGCCTCTACGGCTGGCTCGACGCGTCCCTGTCGACCCCGCCGTTCTGGGTCGTGATCCTCGTGATCGCCGCCTTCGCATACTGGTCGAAGGGCATGCTGCTCGCTATCGGCAGCGCCGTCGGACTGCTGGTGATCGTCGCGGTCGGGCAATGGGCCAACGCGATGGACTCGCTCGCCCTCGTGATCCTCGCAGCCGCGGTGGCGATCGCCATCGCCGTTCCCCTCGGCATCTGGGCGGCGCGCAACGACCGTGTGTCGGCCGCGCTGCGCCCCGTCCTCGACTTCCTGCAGACGATGCCCGCGTTCGTCTACCTGATCCCGGCGATGCTGATCTTCGGCGTCGGGCCCGTGCCCGGCATGGTCGCGACCATCGTGTTCGCCCTCGCTCCCGGCGTGCGCCTGACCGAGCTCGGCATCCGCGGTGTCGACCCCGAGATCGTCGAGGCCGGTCACGCGTTCGGCGCCTCGCCCGGGCGCATCCTGCGGCAGATCCAGCTGCCGCTGGCGCTTCCGAGCATCATGGCCGGCGTGAACCAGGTGATCATGCTGAGCCTGTCGATGGTCGTCATCGCCGGCATGGTCGGCGCCGGCGGTCTCGGCGGACAGGTGGTGCAGAGCCTCAGCCGCATCGATATCGGCCTCGGCGTCGAAGCCGGCCTGTCCGTCGTGATCCTCGCGATGATCCTCGACCGTGTCACGTCCGGATTCTCCACGCCGCGCCCGCGCACGGTTCGCCGCGCCGCCGCCGTTGCGAGTGAGACTCCGGACGCGGAGACGGATGCCGCACGCCCGGTGACCGTCGGCGGAGGCCTACCCGCCACCGAGGCAGCGGCATCCGTCCCCGACGACGCGCCGTCCGCGCGACCCGAGCCCGCCCACGTCTGACCGACCCGAGAGGACTGACATGATCACGCGACGCATCATCGCCGCCGGCATCGCCCTGGCGGGCACCGCCGGACTGCTCGTGACCGGCGCCCTCGCGCAGACCGGCGCCGGCGATGCCGGCAAGGGCCACCTGACCATCGCCGTCTTCAACGGCTGGGACGAGGGCATCGCCGCGTCCGAGCTGTGGAAGGCCGTGCTCGAGGAAGAGGGGTACACCGTCGAGCTCGCCTACGCCGACCCCGCGGCGGCCTACACGGGCATCGCGCAGGGCGACTACGACCTGACGCTCGACACGTGGCTGCCGCTCACGCACGCCGACTACATGGACACCTACGGCGACGACCTCGTCGACCTGGGTGCCTGGAACGACGAGGCGAAGCTCACCATCGCGGTGAACGAGGACGCCCCCATCGACTCCCTGACCGAGCTCGCCGCCAACGCCGATCTGTTCGGCAACCGCCTGGTCGGCATCGAGGCCGGATCCGGCCTCGTCACCGTGACCCAGGACGACGTCATCCCCGGGTACGGCCTCGAGGGCATGGACTTCGTGACCGCCTCGACCCCTGCCATGCTCACCGAGCTGCAGGCCGCGACGGTCCCCGCTGCCTCTCCAGACGCCGCTGGCGCGTCGCCCGGAGCCTCGGGCGGCGGGGGCCCAGCCGGGCGCAATGTCGCCGTCACCCTCTGGCGCCCGCACTGGGCGTACAACGCGTTCCCGATCAAGGACCTCGAAGACCCCGACGGCCTGCTCGGCGACGCGGAGGGCATCCACACGGTCTCCTCGACCGCGTTCGTCGAGGAGCAGCCCGAGGTCTCGCGCTGGCTCGAGGACTTCCGCATGGACAACGAGTTGCTGTACTCCCTCGAGGACGCCATGTTCGGCGCGTACGACGGCGACGACTACGGCCCCGTCGTGGCGGAGTGGATCGCCGACAACCGGGACTGGGTCGACGGCCTCACGCGCTGACCCTGGGAATCTCTGCCGCGGCCCCGCACCCGAAATAGGGTGTGGGCATGACGGTGGCGTTCGTTCTCGGCGGTGGGGGCGTCCGCGGCGCCGTCGAGATCGGCATGCTGCGGGCGCTCCTCGAGTCCGGCATCCGTCCCGATCTCGTCGTGGGCACCTCGATCGGCGCCATCAACGGCGCGCTCGTCGCGAGCGACCCGACGCCCGCCGTCGTCGACCGCCTCCTCGACGCGTGGACCTCGCCGGCGGCGAACGCCGTCTACGGCGACTCGTTCTTCGCGCAGTTCACGCGGCTCGTGAAGACCAAGACGCACCTGAACTCGCCGGCGCCGCTGCGGCACCTTCTCGAGCGGTCGCTCGGCGCAGACACCCGCTTCGAGGACCTGCCGGTGCGCCTGCGGGTGGTCGCCGCGAGCATCGAGCGCGCCGCCGAGCACGTGTTCGAGTCGGGCCCGCTGGTGGAGGCGATCCTCGCGTCGGCGTCGGTGCCGGGCCTGCTGCCCCCGACGCGCATCGGCGACGAGCACTTCATCGACGGCGGCATCGTGAACTCGATCCCGATCGCTCAGGCGGTGGATGCCGGAGCCCGCACCGTCTTCGTGCTGCAGGTCGGCCGCATCGAGACGCCGCTCGTCGCGCCGCAGTCGGCGGTGGACACCGCGCGCGTGGCCTTCGAGATCGCACGCCGCTACAGGTACGCCCACGACGTCGCCACGCTGCCGGAGGGCGTCGCCCTTCACGTGCTGCCCAGCGGCGGCGGGCTTGACGGCGACGATGCGCTGATGTCGTACCGCCGCATGGCCACCGTCCGCCGGCGCATCGACGCCGCCTACGATGCGAGCCGGTCGTTCCTGGCCGAGCGGGGCCTCGGCGGCGAGCAGGCCGCCCGAGGCGGCGACGCGCTCCGCGGGGACGACACCGCCCGCGGTGAGGGCGAGGCCTGATGGGCGTGCCGCCGACCTGGGTGCGCCGCATCCTGCTGGCGCCGCTCGTGATCGTCGCGGCCCTCGTCATGCTGGTGCTGACGCCGGTGTGGCTGCTCGTCGCGCTCGCCCTCACGTCGCTTGTGCCGGGCCGGTTTCGGCTGCCCCGCGTGCTCTGGCTCGTGACCGTGTACCTGCTGTGGGACGCCATGCTCGTCATCGTGATGTTCGGGCTGTGGATCGGCTCGGGGTTCGGGTACGCGCTCCGCCGGCCGGGCTTCGTGACCGCCCACTATCGCCTCGCCGGCTGGGGGCTGCGGGTGCTGTTCCGGATCTTCGGCGGCGTGCTGCGGCTCACCATCACCACGACGGGGGCCGATGGAGGGGAGGCGGCGTCGGGCCGGGCCGCGTTCGAGCGGCTCTTCTCCTCCAGGACCCCGCTGGTCGTCGCCAGCCGGCACGGGGGACCCGGCGACTCGCTGATCCTGATCCACACGCTGCTGAACGACGTCGCCCGGCAGCCGCGCATCGTGCTGAAGTACACGCTGCAGTGGGACCCCGCGGTCGACATCCTGCTGCACCGCGTGCCGTCGCGGTTCATCGTGCCGACCGGCTTCGGGAACCGTCACATCGGCGGGGGCCTGCGCGTGGAGGAGGCGCTCACCGCGCTGGCGGCGGGACTCGGACCCGACGACGCGTTCGTCATCTTCCCGGAGGGCGGCAACGTCAGCCCCACCCGGCGCCGCTCGCGGATCGACCGTCTGCGCGCCGCCGGGCGCGAGGCGATGGCCGTGCGGGCCGAGGCGCTGCGGCACGTCATGGCGCCGCAGCCTGGCGGCATGCACGCTGCGCTGGATGCCGCCCCCGACGCGGACGTCGTCTTCATCGCCCACACCGGCCTCGACCGGCTCGTCACCCTCCGCGACATCTGGCGCGAGCTGCCGATGGACAAGGGCATCACGATGCGCGCCTGGCGCGTCCCCCGTGCGGACGTGCCCGAAGACCTGGAGGCCCGCGCCGCCTGGCTGTTCGACTGGTTCGCACGCATCGACGCGTGGATCGACGCGCAGCCCGTGGTCAGCGCCTGACCGCGCGCGGCGACTGGTGTGTGCGGGCGCTCAGCGGTGGGGTTTGGGGTGCGTCACACGGCCGGGCATGTCGCCGGTGCCGCGTGACGGAATGGGCCACTGGGTGGCCGCGGGCGGAGTCGTGCTCGGGCGCCTCGGCGCGGGCAGCGGTTCGGCAACGGGCTCCGGCGTCGTCGTCGGCGGGGATGCCCCGGGTGCGACGGGTTCGGATGTGGGCGTGGCTGCGGCCGGTGTCGGCGTCGTGGTGGGTCCGAGCTCGAGCATCACCTTGCTCTCGAGCACCTCGATCGCCTCGTCCGAGATCGAGATGAGCCCGTCGAGCTCTTCGCGCACGCGCCGGTAGGCGAGCTGGCGCTCCGCCGGCGTGGCCGCCTCGTCGATGGCGACGGTGAGAAGCTTCTTGGCGGTGTCGAGCCGCTTGCGCTCGACCTCGGTGAAGCTCGAGTCGCGCAGGCGCCGGGCGTCGCGCTCGGCGACGTCGAATGCCACCTCGAAGTCGGCCACGGCGTTGCGGTACTCGGTGAGCTGCTCCTTCGACGGACGCGCCTTGGATGATGCCGGTCGCAGCCCGTCGGCGATGCGCTTGGCGCGCAGGAACGCCGCCGTGAGCGGCTGGCGACCGTCGCTCATCGCGGGGAACGCGATGATCTTGGCGACGTCGAGCTCGTACTCGAGCCAGCGCGCCGTGACGGCGTCATGCGTCGCGAAGAGACGCTCGAGCTGGGTGGTCTGGGTCTCGCGCACCGGGGCGGCGGCCCCTCTGCCTGCGGCGACCTCATCGCTCACGCTCTGGGTGATCGAGCCGGCGTCGACGGAAGGCAGGGATGCCGCCGGAACCGCCTTGCCCCGTGCCGCGGCCTGTGCGGCCTTGAGCTCGGCCTTCGCGTGCATGACCTCGAGACGCCGCTTATGCCGGCGTCTCGTGCTCTGCTCCCACGCGTTTCCAAAGGCGGCAAGAAGGCCGAACGCAGGGAAGGCCAGCCACCAGAAGTCGCGCAGGAACTCGAAGAACGGCTCCACCCTGTCATGCTAACGGCCTCGCGGACCGCTGTGTCGTGCTCAGGGCACCCTGCCAGCGGGCGGGTCGGTCGGCCGCGGCGGCGGCATCCGTGCGATGAGCGAGGGCAGGCGGTCCGCGAGCTCCGCAATGACGGCGGCCGCGGCCGTCAGCCCGGCGGCGGCCGTCGCTGCGGGTGAGGCGGGGCGGGCGGCTCCGGGGACCCCGGCCTGACGCTCGGCCTCGTCGAACGTGGACTCGAGATGGCGCACCGCGGCGCTGTACTCGCGGAACTGCTCGGGCGTCGCGCGCTCGCGCAGCGTCGGGCGCGCGGCGAGGGCCTCGCGCTGGGCACGGAGGAAAGCGACGGTGGCCGGATGCCGCACGTCGGTCATCTGCGGGTACTTCAGCGCCCGGTCGACATCGGTCTCGTAGGCCAGCCATCGCAGGTTGACGGCATCATGCGCGGCGTACAGCCTGTCGATCGGAAGGGGATCGCTCGACGTCGCCGCCCGGTACTGGGCGTAGCCCGCCTGCACCCTGGACCTGCTCGCGCGGAGCGCGAGCGACGCCGTCTTCTCCGCCTGCTTGGCCGCGAGCAACTCGCGGCGCGCATCGCCGGCTTGGAACGCCGGTGCGCCGTGGCGCGATTTCGCCGTCAGCAGGTCGGCGGTCGCGGTGCGCACGCGCGCCTTGGCGGCGACGAGCTCGCGGTAAGCCAGCGATTCCTCCTGGCGCGCGGCATCGAGCTCGAGCCTTCTGGCTCGGCGGCTGCGCGTCGTCAGGCCGGCGTAGGTCGCCGCTCCGGCGCCGGCGGCGGCCGGAGCGATCCACCACCAGCTCGACACGATCAGGAGGATCGGCTCCACCCTGCCATGGTAGCCGCGGCTGCCGTCCCGAGTCCGGGAGTTCGCCGACGATCTGCGCGGGGGCGGAGGGTGGAATCCGGATCAGTGCGAGCCGATGTCCATCGTCCCGCCGTGGCGACGCCGGTCGGTGGCCTCGTACACCGGGTTGCCCGGGCCTTCGGCCGGCTCGCCGGGGCGCACCTGGCGGGTGTCGTACGACTCGCGCGGGGGCGAGAAGAAGTTCCGCACCCGGGTCCACAGCGACGGCTTCTGGCTCATGGCCAGACCCTACGGGATGCGACCCCTCGAAGCGAGCGCTTCGGGGGGCGAGCGGATCAGCCGAAGAGGAGGGCGAACACCGTGGCTCCGCCGCCGACGAGGATGAGGGCGACGATCGTCACCCACGCGATGATCTTGACGCGCCGCTGCCGGGTGTCGTTGAAACCGCTGTACTCGTCGTCTTCCGGCGCCATGCGTCCCATCCTATGGTCCGCGACGTTTCGTCTCGCTCGTTCCTCGCTCGCTCAACGATCCGCGGTGGGTGTTCGCGCGCGCACGAACGCGGGTGCGGCCGAGGTGGCGCCCGGCGGAGAGCGGTCGCTGAGCGAAGGGCGCTCTGGCGCCCGGCCGAGACCGGTCGTTGAGCGAAGGGCGCTCTGGCGCCCGAGACGAAACGCCCGGGGTCAGGCGGTGTGCTCGGTGACGATCGGCCCGAAGGCGTCGGGCAGGGTGGACGTCGACAGGCCGCGCAGCTCGGCCAGCGGCACCGTGAACAGTCCCTGCACCTCGAGCGCCGGCTCGTCGCCGTCCGCGGCGGAGTCGGTCACGCCGATGCGCAGCACCGGGTAGCCCCGGCCCTCGCACAGGCCGCGGAACTTCACGTCGTCCTCGCGCGGCACCGTGACGATGACGCGGCCCGTGGACTCCGAGAAGAGGGCGGTGGCGGCATCCACACCGTCCCGCTCCATGATTTCGTTCAGCCACACGCGCGCGCCGACGCCGAAGCGCATGACGCCCTCGGCGAGGGTCTGTGCGAGGCCGCCCGACGACAGGTCGTGCGCCGACGACACCAGCGACTGCTGGCCCCCGGCGTGGAGCAGCTCGGCGAGCTTCTTCTCCTGCGCCAGGTCGACCGCCGGCGGGCGACCGCCGAGGTGATCGTGGATCGTGCCGGCCCACTGCGAGCCCGAGAGCTCGGTCGCGGTGACGCCGAGCAGGTAGATGTTCTCGCCGGCGTCCTGCCACCCCGACGGGATGCGGCGGGCGACGTCGTCGATGATGCCCAGCACGCCGACCACGGGCGTCGGGAAGATCGGCTGGTCGCCGGTCTGGTTGTAGAACGAGACGTTGCCGCCCGTGACGGGCACGCCGAGCTCGAGGCAGGCGTCCGAGAGGCCGTCGACCGTCTGCGAGAACTGCCACATGACCTCGGGGTTCTCGGGGCTGCCGAAGTTGAGGCAGTCCGTGACGGCGGTCGGCACCGCGCCGGTGACGGCGACGTTGCGGTACGCCTCCGCCAGCGCCAGCTTCGCACCCTGGTACGGGTCGAGCTGGCAGTAACGGCCGTTGCAGTCGGTGGCGATCGCGAAGCCCAGGCCCGAGTTCTCGTCGACGCGGATCATGCCGGCGTCGTCGGGGAACGCCAGCGCGGTGTTGCCCATGACGTAGTAGTCGTACTGGTTGGTCACCCACGACGTGTCGGCCAGGTTCGGGCTCGCGACGAGGCGCGTGAACTGGTCGCGCAGCGTCTGGGCGTCGGTCGGGCGGGGAAGAGCGGATGCCGAGTCGTCGCGCAGCGCGTCGATCCAGGTCGGGTAGGCCACGGGGCGCTCGTAGACCGGTCCGTCGACGGCGACCGTCGACGGGTCGACGTTCACGATCTCCTCGCCGTGCCAGAAGATCTGCAGGCGCCCGTCACCGGTGACGTCGCCGAGGACGCTGGTCTCGACATCCCACTTGCCGACCACCGCGAGGAACGCGTCGAGCTTCTCGGGAGCCACGATCGCCATCATGCGCTCCTGGCTCTCGCTCATGAGGATCTCCTCCGGCGTGAGCGAGGGGTCGCGCAGCAGCACGTTCTCGAGGTCGACGCGCATGCCCGAGCCGCCGTTCGCGGCGAGCTCGGACGTGGCGCACGAGATGCCGGCGGCGCCGAGGTCCTGGATGGCCTCGACGAGCTCATCGCGGTAGAGCTCGAGACAGCACTCGATGAGCACCTTCTCGGCGAACGGGTCGCCGACCTGCACTGCGGGGCGCTTGGTCGGGCCGGTGCTGTCGAACGAGTCCGAGGCGAGGATGGATGCCCCGCCGATGCCGTCGCCGCCGGTGCGTGCACCGAACAGCACGACCTTGTTGCCGGCGCCGGTCGCGTTGGCGAGCTTGAGGTCCTCATGGCGCAGGACGCCGACCGCCAGCGCGTTGACGAGCGGGTTGCCCTGGTAGACCGCGTCGAACACGGTCTCGCCGCCGATGTTCGGCAGGCCCAGGCAGTTGCCGTAGAAGCTGATGCCCGAGACGACGCCGTGCACCACGCGAGCGGTGTCGGGGTTGTCGATGGCGCCGAAGCGCAGCTGGTCCATGACGGCGACCGGGCGTGCGCCCATCGAGATGATGTCGCGCACGATGCCGCCGACGCCGGTCGCGGCGCCCTGGAACGGCTCGATGTAGCTCGGGTGATTGTGGGACTCGACCTTGAAGGTCACCGCCCAGCCCTCGCCGATGTCGACGACGCCGGCGTTCTGGCCCATACCCACCATGAGGCGGGTCTTCATCTCGTCCGAGACCTTCTCGCCGAACTTGCGGAGGTAGATCTTCGACGACTTGTAGGAGCAGTGCTCCGACCACATGACGGAGTACATCGCCAGCTCACCCGAGGTGGGGCGGCGGCCGAGGATCTCGCGGATCCTGTCGTACTCGTCGGGCTTGAGACCGAGCGCCGCGTACGGCTGCTCCTTCTCCGGCGTGGCGGTGGCGTTCTCGACGGTATCGGCGACAGCGGTGGAAGAGGGGGTGGTCACGCGGCTCAGCTCCAGAAATTTCGGGGGATGCCGGACCGGTCCAGTCTAGTTCGGCCGCGGCATCCGCTCGTCTCGTGCGAGACGGCTTGCGTAACGGAGGGGACGATCGGCCCCATCGTGTGCACGGCGTCGCTTGCGCAGCTCGGCTCAGGCGGCCGCCGTCGCCGCAGTGCGCGTGCGCGTGGCTGTGATCGTGGCGAACCCCCGCGCGGAGAGGATGCTCTCGGTCCGGCGCATGATCTCGTCGCCCGTGACGGCGGCGAGCCCGCCGCGGGCCGGGATGGCCGAGGTCGTCGTGGCGTCGGTGACGAACTCGACGTCGAAGCCGAGGTCAGCGGCGACGCGCGCCGTCGTCTCGCAGCACTGCTCGGTGCGGATGCCGCAGATCACGACGCGTCGGATCCCGGCACCCTCCAGCCGCGCCTGAAGATCGGTCGACGTGAAGGCGTTGATCGTCGTCTTCGTGACCGCTGCCTCGTCCTCCCCCGGCCCGAGTTCGGAGATCACGCGCACGAATCCGACCGCGGGGTCGAACACTCCTCCGCTCAGCGGCTCGGAGTGGGTGATCCACACGACCGGGTCGCCGATCGCACGTGCATGCTCGACGAGGCGGGCGATGTTGTCGAGCACGGCAGGGTTCGCGGTGGCAGCCCAGTCGCTGGTGCGCTGGCGGAAGGACTCTTGTGCGTCGATGACGAGAAGGGCGGTGTCGGAAGATGCAGTCATGCGCTCAGCATCCGCCCGTGCGCTGAGCCCCTCAAGGCGCGGAACAGCCAACGACGGGAGGGATCGCGCCAGCCCATCGCCTTCGGGCCTGTGCTGCGCTCGACGATCTTCGGCCGCGGCATCCGCTCGTCTCGTGCGACAGTCGCGCCGAACCAGGGGATTCCCGCCGAACCAGGGGACGTCGCCCTCGGTCTCGGCTAGAATCCCCTGGCTCGGCGAGATCCTCACCGAGAAACGGTTGACGGATGCTGCATCCCGGGCGTAACGTACAACCAAATGGTTGTACGAATTGAACTCACCGATGACGAGACCGATCGCGTGTTCCACGCGCTCGCGACGGCGACGCGGCGTGACATCCTGCGCCGTGCGATCGAGCGCGAGCACTCGGTCTCGGCGCTCGCCCGCGACTACGACATGTCGTTCGCGGCGGTGCAGAAGCACGTCGCCGTGCTCGAGGCGGCCGGGCTCATCGTCAAGCGCGCCGAGGGCCGCGAGCGGCTCGTCCGTGCGGATCCGGCGATGATCGCCCGCGCGCGTGCGCTGCTGGGGCACTACGAAGACATGTGGCGCGGGCGCATCGACCGGCTCGACGCACTCCTGGCGGGCCCCCGTGGGTCGGGGCCGCCGATTGCGCACCCCGGCCCCGATGAATCCACGACGCAGGAATCCACGACGCAGGAATCACCCACGCAAGGAGAATGACAATGCCTGTCACCGATGTCACCACCGACGCGGAAGCGCTCACCATGACGATCACGGCCGAGTTCCCGGCCCCGGTCGAGCGGCTCTGGGAGGTCTTCACCGACCCCCGCCAGCTCGAGCGCTTCTGGGGCCCGCCCGGATACCCCGCGACCTTCACGTCGTTCGACCTCACCGTCGGCGGCCGCGCGCGCTATCTCATGACCAGTCCACAGGGCGAGAAGTATCACGCGACCTGGGAGTTCCTCGAGATCAATGGCCCCCGCTCGCTCGCGGTGCTGGACTCGTTCGCCGATGAGAACGGCGACGTGCGCGAAGACATGCCGACCTCGCGCATGACACTCGCCTTCGAGCCCACATCATCCGGCGCGCGGCTCGAGAGCGTCACGCGCTTCACGTCGGCCGAGGCGCTGGAGCAGGTCGTGGCGATGGGGATGATCGAGGGTTCGACGATGGCGATCAACCAGCTCGACCGGGTGCTGCAGGGCCTGCGCGACTACGCCGCCGGCAAGGGCACGCAGACCGAGATCCTCGACGACACGCATGTGCGGATCACCCGCCTCATCGAGGGCCCGATCGACCTGGTCTGGCGCGCCCACCAGGAGCCCGAGCTCCTCGAGAAGTGGATGCTCGGCCCCGACGGCTGGCGGATGTCGGTGTGCGAGGTCGATCCTGCCGTCGGCGGTCGTTACCGCTACGAGTGGGAGCCCCTCGAGGGCACCGAGGGCGAGCGTTTCGGGTTCGACGGCGAGACCGTGCTGTCGGAGGCGCCGCGTCGTGCCGTCACCACCGAGCACATGACGGGCACCGACTACCCGTCGACGCTCAACGACCTCAACCTCGAGGAGGAGGACGGCGCCACGCTCATCACGCTGCTCATCGAGTACCCCGACAAGGAGACGCGCGACATCGTGCTCGCCACCGGCATGACCGACGGCATGGAGACCAGCTACGCACGCCTCGAGGGTGTGCTGGCCGCCGTCTGACGGTCGACACGGAGACGATGATGACCGAGGACACCGTCACGCGTGCCGTGACCACCCACGTCGTGGGCGCCGGAGACGACGTCATCACCTACGACATCCACGGCGACCTGGCGGAGGCGACGGTCGATCGGCCCGCGCTGTTCCTCTTCGCCGGGCCGATGGACGCGAGCGGGCTCGCGCTCCTCGCTGCGTGCATCACGGACAGACCGGTGGTGACGTACGACCCGCGCGGCGCCGGGCGCAACCCTGTCGGCGCCGCCGACATCGCGGTCGAGCAGCACGCGTCCGATCTGCACCGTGTCATCGCGGCGCTCGGTGTGGGCCCCGTCGATGCCTTCGGCACCAGCGGCGGGGCGGTGCACCTGCTCGCGCTCGCCGCCGCCCACCCGGGCGACGTGCGTATCGCGGTCGCGCACGAGCCGCCGGTCGCCGAGCATCTCGCCGACCGCGACGCAGTGCTCGCCGTGATTGCCGACATGAAACGCACCTACGGCGAAAAGGGCGACGGCGCCGCGATGGCGAAGTTCATCCCCTTCGTGATGCTCGACGGACCGGTGCCCCATGGCTACCTCGACGGGCCCGCGCCCGACCCCGCGATGTTCGGCATGTCGTCCGAGGACGACGGCGCCCGCACGAATCCGCTGATGCGGAACATGCCGGCGACCATCGCGTACCGCATCGACGTCGACGCGTTGCGAGCGCGGGGCGAACGCCTCGTCGTCGCGGTCGGCGTGGAGTCCGGCGACGCGTTGGCCGCACGCGGGGGCCGTTCGGTCGCCGCCGCCGTAGGCGTACCGGTGGCGGACTTCCCCAGCCACCATGCCGGCTTCACCGATCAGCCGGGCTACCCCGGCGACCCGGCGGGTTTTGCCGCCCGCCTTCAGGAGGTTCTCGGTTGACGTATGAGGCCCCCGGCGTCGCGGCGCCACGAGTTCGACGGCGAGAACCTGCTACCCGCGCCCCGGAGGGCGTGCTCGCCGCGGTGTGACCGGAGAAAGGGAGACGACGATGGCTATGACGTTCGACGTGGAAGTGAGCCGCGAGTTCGAGGCCCCGATCGAGCGCGTCTGGGCGGCGTGGACCACGCCCGCCGACCTGCGGGGGTGGTGGGGACCGGAGGGGTTCACGTGCCCTCGCGCGGAAGCCGACATCCGGGTCGGCGGCGCGATCATCGTGACGATGCGGGCGCCGGCGGAATGGGGTGGAGCCGACTACCACAACCGCTGGGACATCACCGACCTCGAGGCGCCGACGACCCTGCGCTACATCATGCGATTCTGCGACGAGGACGGCACGCCGATCACACCGGCTGAGGCCGGAGTCCCCACGGCGACGACCGAAGACGGCCGCCACGAGGTGACGTTGACCGACCTCGGCGACGGGCGCACCCGCCTCGACATGGTCGAGCACGGCTACCTGACCGCCGAGGCGCGGGACATGTCCCGCATGGGTCTGGAGCAGTGCCTCGACAAGATGCAGCGCCTGGTCGCATCCCAGCCGTGAACGAGAAGGGGACGGATGCCGCGGCATCCGTCCCCTCTTCTCGAAGTCAGCTCAGACGCTGCGGAACCGGTTCACCATCGGGCAGTCGAACGGGTCGCGGGCCGCGAGGCCGACGCGGTTGAGGTACGCGATGACGATGCCGTACGACTGGATCAGGCTGGTCTCGGTGTAGGGCACGCCGCGTGTGCGGCACTGCTCCATCACGATCTCGCGGGTCTTGGCCAGGTGCGGGCGGGCCATGCTCGGGAAGAGGTGGTGCTCGACCTGGTAGTTGAGGCCGCCCATGAGCATCGTCGCCCACCAGCCGCCACGGATGTTGCGCGAGGTGCGCACCTGCTTGGAGAAGAAGTCGAGCTTCGCGTCGGCCGCGATGATCGGCATGCCCTTGTGGTTCGGCGCGAACGAGGCGCCCATGTACACGCCGAACACGGCCAGCTGCACGCCGAGGAAGGCGAACGCCATGCCGACCGGCAGGAACAGGAAGAGCGGCGTGAGGTAGAGCGCGAAGCGCACGGCGATCAGCGACAGCTCGATCCAGCGGCCCTTGACCTCGCCGCGCGAGAGCAGGTGCTTGAGGCCGAGGAAGTGCAGGTTCAGACCCTCGAGCGTGAGCAGCGGGAAGAACAGCCAGCCCTGCTTGCGGGTGATGAGCGCGCCCAGGCGGCTCACCTTCGCGGCATCCTCCTCGAGGAAGCGGATCGTGTCGACCTCGATGTCGGGGTCCTTGCCGACGCGGTTGGGGTTCGCGTGGTGGCGGTTGTGCTTGTTGTTCCACCACGAGAGGCTGATGCCCACGATGCCGGAGGCGAGGACGCGGCCCAGCCGGTCGTTCGCCGGTCCGGAGGCGAGGATCTGCCGGTGGGCGGCCTCGTGCGCGAGGAACGAGACCTGGGTGAAGATGACGCCCAGCGCGCCGGCGATCAGCAGCTGGTACCAGGTGTCGCCCAGCAGGATGAATCCTGTGATCGCGCCGCCGAGGGCGAGCACGAGTGCGGCGCCGACGAGCGCGTAGAACCACTGGGCCCGCGCGAGCAGGCCGGTCTCGCGTACTACCTGCGACACCTCGGTATAGGCCCGCGCGACGGGGGGAAAGGTCTCGGAGCCGGCATAGGTCTGACGGACCGGGCCCAGACGGGCGACCTCAGGTGCGACAGCGGTGATGGTGGCGATGATCGCACCTGCTCTGGTCGATTGCCGACCGCCTGGTCGACGCGAAGCGACAGACGAATGCCGGTCGCTAGGGCCCACACTACGCAGGTGCATATGACCGCAGGGGAATGGGCTGACGATGCCCAGCATGTTGGGGGTGCATGCCCAGGCGCAACCCCCTTGACAGGGCTTGGCGCCGCCGCCGACGAGCGCCAGGGCCTCGGCTGACGCTGACGCGGCCAGCCCCGGTCAGGGAGGCGTCGCCGCGTCAGGCGGGGTCGGGGGTGTCGGTGAGCAGGCGGTAGCCCATGCCCGACTCGGTGAGCAGGTGCGAGGGGTGGCCGGGGTCGGCCTCGAGCTTCTTGCGCAGCTGTGAGATGTAGAGCCGCAGATAGCCGGTGTCGGCCACCTGCTCGGTGCCCCAGATGTCTTTGAGCAGGGCCTGCCGGGTGACGAGCGACCCGGGGTTGCGGGCGAGGAACTCGAGGATGCGCCACTCCGTCGGCGTCAGATGGACGCGCTCGCCGCTGCGGGTGACGGTCTTCGTCGAGAGGTCGACGACGACGTCGCCGAAGGTCACGACGGGAACTCCGGATGCCGCGCCCACGCGCCGTGACAGTGCCCGCAGCCGTGCGAGCAGCTCGTCGATCTGGAACGGCTTGGTGACGTAGTCGTCGGCGCCGGCATCCAGCGCCTCCACCTTGTCGGCCGAACCCGTGCGGCCCGACACCACGATGATCGGGGCCGTCGTCCAGCCGCGCAGCGCCTGGATGACCTGCACACCGTCGAGCCGCGGCATCCCGAGGTCCACCATCACGATCTCGGGATGCTCCTTGGCCGCCAGTGCCACCGCCGACGCCCCGTCGGGAGCGGCGACGACCTCGTAGCCGTGGGCGGCGAGGGTGATGCGGAGAGCCCGGACGAGCTGCGGATCGTCGTCGGCGATGAGCACCTTCACGACAGGTCATTCATGAGAGCGGCCTCTCTTCGGCGTGGAGGGGGTCGGCCACGGGCAGCGAGATGACCATGGTGAGGCCGCCTCCCGGAGTGTCTTCGGTGGCGAGCGTACCGCCCATGCCCTCGGTGAAGCCCTTGGACAAGGCGAGCCCGAGACCGAGGCCGGCGGTGTTGTCGGTGTCGCCGAGTCTCTGGAACGGCGTGAACATGTCGTCGCGGCGATCGGGCGAGACCCCGCTGCCGTGGTCGACGACCCGGATCTCGGCGGTGCCCCCGAGGCGGCTCGTCGTCACCCGGACGCGGCTGCCGGCGGGCGCGTAGCGGGCGGCGTTCGCCAGCACATTCACGAGCACGCGCTGCAGGAGCACCGGGTCCGCCTCGACGGACGGAAGCTCCGGGTCGAGGGCGAGCTCGAACCGGTCGGGCCCGGCGCCCAGCTCGTCGAGCGCGGCGAGCACGACTCCCGCGCTGTCGACCGCCTGCAGCGAGACGGCGAGCACCCCTGCCTGCACGCGGCTGACGTCGAGCAGATCGGTGACCAGTGCCGACAGCGTCGTGAGCGACTCGTCGGCTGTCGCGATCAGCTCGGCCCGGTCTTCGGGCGACAGGATCGCGCCGGAGGCGCGGAGCCCCCCGACCGCAGCCACGGCAGCCGCGAGCGGGCGGCGCAGATCGTGGCTCACCGCCGACAGCAGGGCGCTGCGCACCTGGTCGGTCTCGGCCAGCAGGCCGGCCCTGCGCGCGGCCGCCGTGAGGTCGGTGTGCTCGAGCGCGGCCGAGAGCTGCGCCGTCACCGCATCGACGAGGCGGCGCTCCGACGCGTCGAGCACGTGGCCGTGCAGCTCGAGCGTGGCCGGCGGGCCGCCGTTGTGGCGGGCGACGGTCACCGCATCGAAGCGCCCGTCGCGCACGGGCTCGCCGTCCGTGGCGAGCACTGAGCCGTCGGCATCCACGAGCCGCACTCCTGCGAGGCCGATCGATTCCCGCGTCCGTGCGATCAGTGCGGGCACCGCCGAGTCGCCGCGCAGGACGCTCCCGGCGACCGTCGCGAGCAGTTCGGCCTCGGCCTCGGCCCGTCGAGCGGCGCGGGCCGCGCGGGCCGCGCGGTCGACGATGAAGCTCACGAGCACCGCGATGACGACGTACAGCAGCAGGGCCCACACGTTCCGCGGATCGGCGATGCCGACCGTGTAGTACGGCGGCACGAAGAAGAAGTTGAGGGTGAGCCCTGACATGACCGCCGCGAAGACGGCCGGCCAGATCCCGCCGACGAGCGAGACCAGCACCACGAGGAGCTGGTACGCCAGGACGTCGCTCGTGATGGTCTCGTCGCTGCGGATGGAGACCAGCAGCCACGTCAGCAGGGGGCCGCCGACGATCGCCAGCAGGAAGCCGAGCAGTCGCCGCTTCATGCTGAGGGCGCCGCCGGTGATGCGCGGCAGCCGGAACCGGTCGCCGGCGGCGGCATGCGTCACGATGTGCACGTCGATGTCGCCGGACTCGCGGATCACGGTCGCGCCGATGCCTGGACCGGTCAGGGCGGCCGCGAGCCGCCCCCGGCGGCTCACCCCGATGACGAGCTGCGTCGCGTTCACCGAGCGGGCGAACTCCACGAGCGACCGGGGGACGTCGTCGCCGACGACCTGGTGGTACGTGCCGCCGAGCGACTCGACCAGTGCACGCTGGGCGGCGAGCGCGCCCGGGTCGCCGGCACGCAGACCGTCCTGGCTCGACACGTGCACCGCGAGCAGCTCGCCGCCGGCCGATCGCGCGGCGATGCGGGCACCGCGGCGCAGCAGCGTCTCGCCCTCCGCCCCGCCGGTGAGCGCGACGACCACGCGCTCGCGCGCCTGCCAGGCGCCTCTGATGCCGTGCTCGGCACGGTACCTCTTGAGCGCGCTGTCGACCTCGTCGGCGAGCCACAGCAGTGCGAGCTCGCGCAGCGCGGTCAGGTTGCCGAGCCGGAAGTAGTTCGACAGCGCCGCGTCGATCCGCTCCGCCGGGTACACCAGCCCGGCCGACAGGCGGTCGCGCAGTGACTGCGGCGACAGGTCGATCACCTCGACCTGATCGGCGGCCCGGACGACGGCATCCGGAACCGTCTCCTGCTGGGCGACGCCCGTGATCTGCTCGACCACCCCGCCGAGCGACTCGATGTGCTGCACGTTGACCGTCGTGATCACGTCGATGCCGGCGTCCAGGAGCGCGTCGACGTCCTGCCAGCGCTTGTGGTGGGGGAGCCCGGGAGCGTTGGTGTGGGCCAGCTCGTCGACGAGCGCGATCGCGGGATGCCGCGCGAGCACGCCCTCGAGATCCATGTCGGTCAGCTCGACCCCGCGATGCGAGATGGTCGTGCGGGGGACGACGGTGAGGCCCTCGACGAGGGCGGCCGTCGCGGCGCGGTCGTGCGTCTCGACGACGGCGATGACGACGTCGCGGCCGTCGTCGGCGAGGCGGCGGCCCTCTTCGAGCATCTCGTACGTCTTGCCGACTCCGGGCGCTGCCCCGAGCAGCACCCGCAGCTTGCCGCGCTTCATGTGGTCACCCTACGACCCTCCTGGTGGTGGCGATTCCGGTCGGTGTTCCAAAAGCGGGTCGGTGACCCGACACGCCGGGCCGCAGCATCCGATGCCGGCGTGTCGGCGTGACGGACCCGACTTTTCTTATGCTGACCGGAGGGGGACGGATGCCGTGGGCCGGGATCGGTCATGAGCCCAGGGCATCGAGCGCGAGGTTGAGCTCGAGCACACTCACGCGGGGCTCGCCGAGGTAGCCGAGGTCGCGCTGCTGGGTGTGGGCGTCGACGAGACGGCGTACGTCGGCCTCTTCCAGCCCGCGTGCGTCGGCCACACGGCCGACCTGCAGCTGGGCGTAGGCGGGGCTGATGTGCGGGTCCAGGCCGGAAGCCGATGCAGTGACGGCATCGGCCGGAACCTCGGACACATCGACGCCCTCGAGCTCGGCGATCGCGACCCGGCGGGCCCCGATGGACGCGACGAGGTCGGGGTTCTCGGGACCCAGGTTGGAGCCGCTCGAGGCGCCGCCGTCGTAGCCGTCACCGGCCGCCGAGGGACGCGACTGGAAGTATTCGGGCAGCGCCGCCCCCGAGGCATCCGCGAAGGACTGACCGATGAGCGCCGACCCGACGGTTTCGCCGCGGGCGTCGTGCACCGGCGAGGCGTTCGCCTGCCATGGCAGTGCCAGCTGCGCGATGCCGGTCACGACCAGCGTGTAGCCGACTCCGAGCACGAGGGTGAAGACGAGCATCGCGCGGACGGCGACGCCGGCGGTGCGGAGGGTGGTGCGGGTGGAAGTGGACATGGTGGTCTCCTGTCTGGCTCGAAGGGTCAGAAGCCCGGGATGAGGCTCACGACGAGGTCGATGAGCTTGATGCCGAGGAAGGGGGCGATCACGCCGCCCAGCCCGTACACGAGCAGGTTGCGGCTGAGGATCTGCGAGGCGCTCGCCGGCCGGTACGCCACACCCCGCAGGGCGAGAGGGATGAGGACCACGATGACGACGGCGTTGAAGATGATCGCGCTCGTGACCGCCGAGGCCGGCGAGCTCAGCTGCATCACGTTCAGCGCTGTAAGGCCCGGGAAGACGCCCATGAACATCGCCGGAATGATCGCGAAGTACTTCGCGATGTCGTTGGCGAGCGAGAAGGTCGTGAGGGCGCCGCGCGTGATGAGCAGCTGCTTGCCGATGCGCACGATGTCGATGAGCTTCGTCGGGTCGCTGTCGAGGTCGACCATGTTGCCGGCCTCCTTCGCCGCCGACGTGCCGGTGTTCATCGCGACGCCGACGTCGGCTTGCGCGAGCGCCGGAGCGTCGTTCGTGCCGTCGCCGGTCATGGCGACGAGGTTGCCGCCCCGCTGCTCGCGCCGGATGAGGGCCAGCTTGTCTTCGGGGGTCGCTTCGGCGAGGAAGTCGTCGACGCCGGCCTCCTTCGCGATCGCGGCCGCGGTCAGCGGGTTGTCGCCGGTGACCATGACCGTGCGGATGCCCATCGCGCGCAGCTCGTCGAACCGTTCACGCAGGCCTTCCTTGACGATGTCCTTGAGGTGCACGACGCCGAGCACCCGCGCTTCGGCGGCGGACTCCGTGGACGGGCGAAGGGTGGCGACGACGAGCGGCGTGCCGCCGGACTGCGCGATGGCGTCGGTCTCGGCGGTCAGCAGCGCGCGCGTCGGAGGGCTCACGGGAGCGCCGGATGCCTCGAGCCACGCCAGCACCGCCCAACCCGCGCCCTTGCGCACCTGGGTGCCGTCGGGCAGGTCGACGCCGCTCATGCGGGTCTGCGCTGTGAACGGCACCACGACGGACCCGGCGGGTTCGTCGACGGGTTCGTCGACCGCACCGCCGCGGGTCGCCGCGAGCTCGACCACCGAGACGCCCTCGGGGGTGGGGTCGGCCAGCGACGACAGCGCCGCCGCGTGCGCCAGTTCGGCATCGCCGACGCCTGGCAGCGCGACGAAGTCCGACGCCCGGCGGTTGCCGTGGGTGATCGTGCCGGTCTTGTCGAGGAGGAGGGTCGTGACGTCGCCCGCCGCCTCGACGGCCCGGCCCGACATCGCGAGCACATTGCGCTGCACGAGGCGGTCCATGCCGGCGATGCCGATCGCCGACAGCAGGGCGCCGATCGTCGTCGGGATGAGGCACACCAGCAGTGCCACGAGCACGGGGATGCTGACAGGGGCCGCGGCGTACGACGCGATCGGGTTGAGGGTGAGCACGACGATCACGAACACGATCGACAGACTCGCCAGCAGGATGCCGAGAGCGATCTCGTTGGGCGTCTTCTGGCGGCTCGCACCCTCGACGAGCGCGATCATGCGGTCGACGAACGTCTCGCCCGGCTTCGACGTGATGCGCACGACGATGCGGTCCGAGAGCACGCGGGTGCCTCCGGTGACCGCCGAGCGGTCGCCGCCCGACTCGCGCACGACCGGAGCCGACTCGCCGGTGATCGCCGACTCGTCGACCGTGGCGATGCCCGCGATGATGTCGCCGTCGCCGGGAATGAGTTCGCCGGCCGACACCACCACGACGTCGCCGAGCCGCAGGTCGGCCGAGGAGACCTCGACGACGTCGGCGCGGCCGGCCGCGGCATCCGTTGTCCGGACATCGCCGGTAACCAGGTGAGCCGTCGTCGACGTGCGGGTCTGGCGCAGCGTCGCGGCCTGCGCCTTGCCGCGGCCCTCGGCGACCGACTCCGCAAGGTTCGCGAACAGCACCGTGAGCCAGAGCCACACGGCGATGCCCCACGTGAAGCCGAAGGGCACCGCGGTGCCGCCGGATGGCTCGGGGCCGCCGAGGAACGGCTCGGCGATCGCGATGGCCGTCGTGAGTGCGGCGCCGACCCACACCAGGAACATGACGGGGTTGCGCCAGAGTGCGACCGGGTCGAGGCGCCGGAAGGCGCCGGGAAGAGCGGCCCACAGCTGCGCGGCGCCGAAGGCGCGGGAGGATGCCTCCGTCCGAGCAGGCTGGGGATGCCGGGCGGGACCCTGAACGGGGTCGGGCGTCGAGACGAGCGTGGAGGTGGACATGAGTCAGACGAGCCCTTCCGCCAGGGGAGCCAGCGTGAGAACGGGGAAGTAGGTGAGTGCGGTGATGACGACCGCGACGACGGCCAGCAGGCCGACGAACTGCGGGCGGTGGGTGGGCAGCGTGCCGGCGCTCGACGGCGTCGGCTTCTGGGCGGCGAGCGAGCCGGCGAGAGCCAGCACGAGCACGATCGGGACGAACCGGCCGAGCAGCATCGCCACGCCGAGCGCCGTGTTGAGCCAGGGGGTGTTGGCGGTGAGCCCGGCGAAGGCCGAGCCGTTGTTGTTGGCCGCTGACGTGAAGGCGTAGAGCACCTCGCCGAGGCCGTGCACGCCGGGGTTCCAGATCGACGTCGACTCGACATCCGCTCGGATCGCCGGGATGCCGAAGCTGAACGCCGTGCCGGCGAGCACGAGCACCGGGGTCACGAGGATGTACAGGCTCGCGAGCTTGATCTGCGCCGGGCCGATCTTCTTGCCGACGTACTCGGGGGTGCGGCCGACGAGGAGCCCGCCGACGAACACGGCGATGACGGCGAGCATGAGCATGCCGTAGAGCCCCGACCCCACGCCGCCCGGTGCGACCTCGCCGAGCATCATGTTGATCAATGGGATCATGCCGCCCAGCGCCGTGTACGAGTCGTGCATCGAGTTGACCGCGCCGGTCGAGGTGAGCGTGGTGGCACCGGCGAACAGCGTCGAGCCGAAGATGCCGAAGCGCGCCTCTTTGCCCTCCATCGCGGTGCCGGCGAGCTGCGGCGCGGTGCCCAGCCCGAGCGACTCGAGCCACGTCAGCGCGACGATCGAAACGACGGCGATCGACGCCATCACGGCGAGGATCGCGTATCCCTGCCGGTCATCGCCCACGATGCGGCCGAATGCGCGCGGCATCGCGACGGGGAGCGCGAGCAGCAGCAGGATCTCGAGCAGGTTCGACCATGGCGTGGGGTTCTCGAACGGGTGGGCCGAGTTCGCGTTGAAGAAGCCGCCGCCGTTGGTGCCGAGGAGCTTGATCGCCTCCTGCGAGGCGACCGGTCCACCCGGGATCACCTGCGTGCCGCCGGTCACCGTGGCGACCTCGGCGAAGCCGTTGGCGTTCTGCACGACGCCGGCGAGCACGAGTGCGATGGCCGAGACGACCGCCAACGGCAGCAGCAGACGGGTGAGACCGCGGGTCAGGTCGACCCAGAAGTTGCCGATGGTCGCCGAACCCCGCCGAGCGAAGCCGCGGACGAGCGCGACCGCGACCGCGATCCCGACGGCCGCCGACACGAAGTTCTGCACCGCGAGGCCGGCGAGCTGCACGGTGTAGCCCATCGTGAGCTCGGGCGAGTAGGACTGCCAGTTCGTGTTGGTGACGAACGAGATCGCGGTGTTGAAGGCGAGGCCCTCGGGCACCGCCGGCAGGCCGAGCGAGTACGGCAGCAGACCCTGCAGCCGCTGCAGCGCATAGACGAAGAGCACACCCACGATCGAGAACGCGAGCACGCCGCGGGTGTAGACCTGCCAGGTCTGCTCGGAGCGAGGATCGACGCCGACGAGCCGGTACAGCCCGCGCTCGACGCGCGCGTCCTTCTGGGTCGTGTAGACGTGCGCGATCCAGTCCCCGAGCGGCCGGTACAGCAGTGCGAGGATCAGCAGCAGGGTCGCCAGCTGCAGGATGCCGGTGAGCACGGTCGCGGCATCCATCAGAACTTCTCCGGGTTGACGAGGGCGACCAGCAGGTAGGCGATCGCCGCCAGGCCGAGGACTCCCGCGACGAGTGAGAAGACGATCATCGGCTCCCCTCCTCGCCGCGCATCGCGTCGTGCGGAGCGGTGGCCCGGTCAGGGGCCGCCAGCTTCTCGGCGCCCCGGGCGATCAGCCACACGAGCGCGAAGAGCGCGAGCGTCAGGGCGAGGTAGATGACATCGAGCACAGGAACTCCCGGATGGTGCGGTCCGCGCGGCGGACCCTGCGGTCGCCCGCGGTGCGGCGGGCGTGAATCCGATGCAACTCCCGAGCGGATGCCGCAGCCGCCGTCCTCACGGAATCCGAACGCCGCGCGGCCCGACGCTCACGGTCCCCAGGCGCTCCGCTCGAGTCCGACGTTGACGTGACGCCATTGTGATGTCACTCTGACGTCATGCAGATCGCCGGTCATGTCGAAGAGCTCCAGCGACAGCTCGCGGCGGCTTCGGCCACGGGTGGGACGGAGACCGCCGAAGTTGCCGCGCGTCTGGCCGCCGCGCTCGAGCCTGCCGCGCGGCTGGCGATCCTCGAGGCCCTGTCAGAGGCGGCGGGCGAGATCACGCGCGAGCTCGCGCCGGGCTCCGTCGATGTGCGCCTGCGCGGTCGCGAGGTCGACTTCGTCGTGTCGCGCCCCGGCGCCGAGTCCGCCCCGACGGCAGCGAGCGCCAGCGGGCCGGTCACCGTCGCCTCGGCGTCGGCGGCGGCATCCGTCGACGACGCCGACGACGCCACCGCCCGCACGACCCTGCGGCTGCCGGACTCGCTCAAGGTCCGCGCCGAAGCCGCCGCCGCGGCGGAAGGACTGTCGCTCAACACCTGGCTCGTGCGCGCCGTGACGGCCGCGCTCGATCCGGCGTCGGACGCCCCGGCGCGCACGAGCGCGTCGTACATCGGCTGGGTGCGCTGAGGAAGGGCGTGCGCTGATGACGACGTTTCCGGTGTCGGGTCCGGCCGCCTTGCGCATCGAACTGCAGATGGGGCGCATCGACGTCGTCGCCGAGCAGCGCCGCGACCTCGCGGTCGACGTGGGTCCGGCCAACCCGCATCGCAACGGCGACCGCAGCGCCGCCGACGCCGTGCGGGTGATCCACTCGGGATCCGACCTGCGCATCGTCGGCCCCGTGCGGTTCACCTTGTTCGGCTCAGGCGATTCGGTCGACGTCTCGGTGCGTGTGCCGACCGGTTCCGACGTGTCGCTGGCGCTCAAGTACGGGTCGATCCGCGTCGCCGGCGCGGTCGGCACCGCGCGCATCGCGCTCGACTACGGCGATGCCACCCTCGAGCGCACCGGCCGCGCCGACCTCGGTCTCGGCCATGGCGAGCTGCGGGTGGAGCACGTCCGCGGCGACGCGGACGTCAGCATCAGCTCGGGCCGTGCGCGCATCGGCATCGTGGATGGCGCACTGCGACTGAAGGGATCGGATGCCGGCATCGACGTCGGCTCCGTCTCGGGCGTCGCCGACATCGCGACCTCGAGCGGTGTCGTCCATCTCGGCGATCCCGGGCCGGCACTCACCGTCCGCTCGGCCTACGGGCCGGTGCGGATCGGCGACCTCAACGGCGGGACGGCACGGATCGAGGCGTCGTACGGCGCGGTGACGCTCGGCATCCGCTCGGGCACGGCGGTGTGGCTGGACGCGTCCAGCCAGCACGCCGCGGTGCGCAACGAGCTCGCCGCCGCCACCGGCCCGATCGAGGGCGAGGCCTCTCTGGAGCTGTACGCGCGCACGGGGTACGGCGACATCACCGTGCACCGCACGCACCCGGTCGCCGGCTGACGGCGTTCTTCGGCGTCAGGCGCGGGCGGCGGCGTCCTCGAACGCGACCCACGCGAGCATGGCGCACTTCACGCGGGCGGTGAACTTCGAGACGCCCGACAGCGCGGCGGCGTCGCCGTACACCTCTTCGTCGAGCGGGGTCTCGCCGCGTGAGCGCAGCGCCTCGCGGAAGCCCTCGACGAGAGCGGATGCCTCGGCCCGCGGCATCCGTCCCTCCTCTTCGATCAGCGCGGCGAGCATGGATGCCGAGGCCTGCGAGATCGAGCAGCCGGCGCCGTCCCACGTCACCTCGTCGACCGTGCTGCCGTCGTCGGACAGGCGGACGCGGAGCGTGATCTCGTCGCCGCAGATCGGGTTGCGCTGGTATGACATGGCGACCCGGCCGGTGTCGGCGGGGTCATCGGCGGCTCCGGCGGCGGTTTCGGTGGTGGCCGCGGCGAGGAGCACCTTGCCGTGCGGGCGCTTGGAGTGGTCGAGGATCAGCTCCTGGTACAGCGACTCGAGGCCGTTCATGCGCCGGCTCCGAAGAACCCGCGCACACCCGAGAGCGCGTCGAGGAACACGTCCACGTCGTCGGCGGTGTTGTAGAGCGCCGTCGACGCGCGCACCGACGCGGTGAGCCCGAATCGGCGGTGCAGGGGCTGGGCGCAGTGGTGCCCGACGCGCACCGCGACGCCGCGGGCGTCCAGGAACTGGCCGACGTCGTGCGCGTGGACGCCCTCGACGTCGAACGACCACAGTCCGACCCGCTCCGCGCCCGGCGCATCGCCGAGCAGGCGGATGCCGGGGATCGACCGCAGCCCCTCGCCCAGCCGGGCCTCCAGCGCCTTCTCGTGCGCGTGCAACGTGCTCATGCCGACGCCGTCGAGGTAGCGGACCGCGGCCGCGAGGCCGATCGCCTGCGACACCGGCTGCGTGCCCGCCTCGAACCGCTGCGGCGGCGGCAGGTACGAGGCCTCGTCGAGCGTCACCGTCGTGATCATCGACCCGCCGGTGAGGAACGGCGGCAGCGCCTCGAGCACGTCGGCGCGGCCGTAGAGGCCTCCGACGCCGTACGGTCCGAGCATCTTGTGGCCCGAGAACACCGCGAGGTCGACCCCGAGGCCCGGGAGGTCAAGGGGCAGATGTGGCGCGGACTGGCAGGCGTCGAGCACGGTCACTGCGCCGACGGACTGGGCCAGGGCGACGAGCTCGGCCACCGGGTTCACGATGCCCAGCACGTTCGAGACGTGCGTGAACGCGACGATGCGCGTGCGCTCACCAATGACGGCGGCTGCGGCATCCATGTCCAGCGTCCCGTCGTCGTGGACGGGGATGTGACGCAGCACGGCGCCGGTGCGGGCGGCGAGCTCCTGCCAGGGGATGAGGTTCGCGTGGTGCTCGGTCTCGGTCACGACGATCTCGTCGCCGGGCTGCAGCGCGAAGCGGGCGGATGCCGGAGCGCCGCGCCCGACCGACGCGTTGCCGATCGCGTAGGCCACGAGGTTGAGCCCGGCAGTCGCACCGCTGGTCCACACCAGCTGCTCGGGCCGTGCGCCGACGAAACCGGCGACGGTGGCGCGCGCGTCTTCGAAGAGCTCGGTCGCCTCGGCGGCGAGGGTGTGCGCGCCGCGGTGGACGGCGGAGTTCGCGCGGGTGAGGAAGTCCACCTCGGCGTCGATGACCGCCTGCGGCTTCTGGCTCGTCGCGCCCGAGTCGAGGTAGACCAGGCGCTCGCCGTTGACGCGCTCGCCGAGGATCGGGAAGTCCGCGCGGAGCGCCGCGGCGTCCAGGAGCGCGGCCGGCGAAGGGGCAGAAGCGGAAAGGGTCACCCTTCAAGGCTACGCGGGATGCCGCCGCCCGGCGCGGGCTCGCGTGACACCGTCGCGTGAGACGCCCGCGGTCAGCGCTGCGCCGGGACCGGCGGCTCAGCCCCGTCCGCCTTCTCGGGCGGTCCGGCCGGGCGGATGACCCGCCGGCCCACGCGATTGACCTCGGGCGCCGACATCCGACCCGCGCGGTCGTCGCCGGGAAGCGCCCGCGAGCGGCGCCCGTATATGAGCTCGGACGAATCCAGCAGCCACGGCACCAGCGTGATCGAGACGCCGTGCACCAGCATGAGCTGCTGCGCGATGCGGCGGGCGCGGCGGTTGTGCAGGATCGACTCCCACCAGTGGCCGACGATGTACTGCGGCAGGTAGACGGTGACCACCGCGGACCCGTTCTGCTGCCGGTATGCCTTGACGAACTCGGCGATCGGGCTGGCGTAGGTGCGGTACGGCGACTCGATGATCTTCAGCGGGATGGGCATGCGGTGCGCCCGCCATTCCGCCTCGAGGGCCGCGGAATCCTCCTTCGTCACCGAGATGTGCACCGCGAACGTCTTGTCGTGCTTGGCGGCCAGGGCGTAGTCGACCGCCTTCACGACCGGCTTCTGCAGCTTGTTCACGAGGATCAGGGCGACGTCGCCCGTCGAGCCGAAGTGGGTGCGGTCGTCCATCGCGATCTCGTGCTCGACGTCGCGGTAGTAGCGGTGCACGCCGATCATGAGGAACGACAGCACCGGGATCGCGAGGAAGATCAGCCACGCGCCGTGCGTGAACTTCGTGACGGTCACGATTATCAGGACGGATGCCGTCATGGTGGCGCCGAGCGAGTTGATGAACAGGCCCTTGCGCAGACCGAACAGCTCGGAGCGGACCGCCCTGCTGCTGCGCTCATCGGCGGGAAGCTCGCGGATCGCCTTCAGCCCCCGCCGCCAGTGCCGGATCATGCCGATCTGACCGAGCGTGAACGAGACGAAGACGCCGATGATGTACAGCTGGATGAGGTTCGTCAGGTTCGCCTGGTAGACGATGAGCACGCCGATCGCGACCAGGCCCAGGATGATCATGCCGTTGGAGTACACCAGGCGGTCGCCGCGGGTGTTGAGCGCCTTGGGTGCGTAGCCGTCGCGGGCGAGCACCGACCCCAGCAGCGGGAACCCGTTGAACGCCGTGTTCGCCGCGAGCAGCAGCACGATCGCGGTCGCGGCCTGGATGACGAAGAACGGGATCGAGTTCATGCCGAACACGGCCGACGACACCTGCGCCATGAGGCTCGGCTGCGGGTTCGCGCAGTCGAAGCCGATGAGGTCGCAGGGGTTCTCGGCGTAGTGCACGCCCGCCACCAGCGCGATGGCGGTGAGCCCGGAGAAGAGGAGGATCGCGATCCCGCCCATGAGCGCGAGCGTGGTCTGCGCGTTGCGCACCTTGGGCGTGCGGAACGCCGGCACGCCGTTCGAGACGGCCTCGACGCCCGTCAGCGCCGAGCAGCCGCTCGAGAACGCCCGCAGCACCAGCAGGATGACGGCCGCCTGGGTGAGGTCCTGGGTCTCGACCGCGTAGTGCGCGCTCGACGCCACCGGCGGTTCGCCCATCACGACCTGGAACAGTCCGACGACGATCATGACCCCGACCGACCCGATGAAGACGTACGTCGGGATCGCGAACGCGCGTGAGGCCTCGCGCACGCCCCGCAGGTTCATGAGGACGATCAGGATGACGAAGCCCACGGCCATCTCGACGCGGAACGGGTTGAGACCCGGCAGCGCCGAGATGATGTTGTCGACGCCGGAGGCCACCGACACCGCGACGGTGAGGGCGTAGTCGACCGCGAGAGCCGCGGCCACGACCACGCCCGGGATCTCGCCCAGGTTCTTGCGGGCGACCTCGTAGTCGCCGCCGCCGGACGGGTAGGCCTTGATGAGCTGTCGGTAGCTGATCACCACGACGGTGAGGAGCACCACCACCGCGGCCGCGATCCACGGGGCGAAGGCGAGGAACGCCAGGCCACCGGTCAGGAGGATGAGGAGGAGCTCCTGCGGCGCGTAGGCGACGGACGACAGCGCGTCGGAGGCGAAGATCGGCAGCGCCCTCTTCTTCGGAAGCAGGTGCTCGTCGGTATCGGTGGACGCCAGGGGATCGCCCAGGATGAGGCGCTTGGCCTTCGGCGCCTCGTCTACCGACGGCTCACGGCTTTCGTTCGTCACGGCCCGTAACGCTACGCGCGAGGACTTCGCGAGGACGCATCCGGGCAGCGATCCTCACGGAATCCATGCACCGGGCGGACACGGTCGGCACCGGCCGCACCCGGGGCAGCGGCCGCAGCGGGGTGACGGATTCCGCGACCCGCGGCATCCGCTCGCCCTCAGGCGGTGGGGGCGTCGAGGAACTCCCGCGCGGCGACCACGAGCGCGTCGACGCCGCGGCTCAGCGTGGGCTGCAGCACGGGCGCGAAGAAGGGCGAGTGGTTGGTGGGGATGTCGCGCTCGACCGTGCCGGCGGCGAACGCCTCGGCGAACGCTGCGGCGTCGGCACCGCCCCAGAACCAGAAGACCAGCGGAACACCGGCCTCGCGGGCGAACCACGACACGTCCTCACTGCCGGTGAACATGCCGGGGTCGATGACGGTGCCCTCGCCGAACGCGGCGTCGAAGGCGGCGGTGAGACGTTCGGTCGCGGCGACATCGTTGATCGTCGGCGGAAGCGTGTGGTCGGTGACGATCACCGGGGGGTGCTCGGCGCCGGACGCCTGGGCCTCGGCACGCACGATGCGTTCCACCTTCTCGAGCACGCGGGCGCGCGCCTCGTCGTCGGGGTAGCGCAGGCTCAGCTCGAGCTTCGCCTCGGCGGGGATGATGTTGTTCTTGAGGCCGGCGTGGATCGAGCCGACGGTGACGACGGCGACGTCGCGCGGGTCGACCTCGCGCGACACGATGGTCTGCAGGCGCATGACGGTGGCCGCCGCCATCACGACCGGGTCGATGGTCGCCTGGGGCCGGGAGCCGTGGCCGCCCCGACCCAGCAGGGTGACGGTGAGTCCGTCGGATGCCGCCATCTGCGTGCCGCTGCGGACGCCGATGGTTCCCGCGGGCAGCGGCGTGACGTGCTGGCCGAGCACGATGTCGGGCTTCGGGAAGCGGTCGAGCACGCCGTCCGCGATCATCGCCTGCGAGCCGGCGCCGTACTCCTCGGCAGGCTGGAAGACGGCGACGACAGTGCCCGACCACTCGTCCTTCGTGGCGACCAGTCGCTCGAGCGCTCCGAGCAGCGCGGTGACGTGCATGTCGTGGCCGCACGCGTGCATCACCGGCACGTCGTTGCCGGACGGGTCGGTGCCGCGGGCGGTGCTGGCGTACTCGAGGCCGGTCTGCTCGGGCACGGGCAGGGCGTCCATGTCGGCGCGGAGCCACACGACGGGGCCCTCGCCGTTGCGGATCACGGACGCGACGCCGGTCTTGCCGATGCCCTCCTCGAACTCGATGCCCAGTTCGGTGAGGCGCTGCGTGATCACACCCGCCGTGCGGGTCTCCTGGAAGGACAGCTCCGGATGCCGGTGCAGATCGATGTAGAGCGCTTCGAGGTCGAGGGTCATGGGCTCGAGCCTATCCGCGGCATCGCGGGCCTGCCGCCCGGCTCACGCGTCGCGACGCGCGCCTACGAAGCGGGCGTTGCCGCATGCGGTTTAGGTGTCACGACGCGTGGTGTCGAGGCGAGCGTTGCGGCGTGTTGTGACCCCCGGAAGCGCCGCGGGGCGCCGGGCCTCGGTTGAGGTGTCACGACCTGTGGTTCGAGGCGAGAGCGCGAAAAAGTCGGGTCGGTGACGGCGACGCGCCGTGGATGCATGCCGGGTGCCGGCGTGTCGTGTGACGGGCCATGCTTTCGGCAGAACCGCGAGGGGTTCCGAGGGCCGGCCAAGGGGGTCAGGAGGGGAGGCGTGCGGTCGATGCGCGCACGATGAGCTCGTACGGCAGTTCTCCGGGCCGGTGCGGCGGTGCGTCGGAGTCGGCGGGTTCGAGGGCCTCGAGGATCGCGTCGGCGGCCCGCTCGCCCTGGCCGAGGGGGAACTGGTCGACCGTGGTCAGACGGAAGAACTCGCCGAGCTCGTGGCCGTCGATGCCGATGACCGAGAGGTCCTCGGGCACGCGGTAGCCGAGCTCGCGTGCGGCCAGCAGCGCCCCGATCGCCATCTCGTCGGATGCCGCGAAGATCGCGGTCGGCCGGCCGCCCGGCTTTCCGAGCAGCTGCTTGGCGGCGCGGAAGCCGCCCTCGATCGTGAAGTCGGCGGGCTCGAACAGTGACGGGCGGACGGTGATGCCGGCATCCGCCAGCGCCTGTTCGAAGCCCTGGCGACGCTGCGTCGGGATGTGGAAGTCGATGTCGAACTCGGGGCTCGCGCCGATGTGCGCGATCTCTCGGTGGCCGAGGGCGAGGAGGTGCTCGGTGGCCAGGCGGGCGACGGCGACGTCGTCGACCGTGACCCCGGTGGCCTCGCGCAGCGGCCGCAGGTCGAGGATGCACTCGTGCGCGACGAGGCCGTCCTCGCCGGTG
>NZ_MWLP01000110.1:0-5715 GCF_010634885.1 Microbacterium sp. B35-04
GGGGTGAGGTGCATAGCGGTCGTTGAGCGAGGGAGCGCGAGCGACCGAGACGAAACGCGTCGGGCCGGCCGGCGGCGCCCGGCGCGGGGCGTTTCGTCTCGCTCGTTCCTCACTCGCTCAACGACCGGGATCGTGGTCGTCGAGCGGGGGAGCGAAGCGACCGGGACGAAACGTCAGCGCGGGTCGGGATCGTCGAGGTCGGTCGGCTCGTGCGCGTCGGCTTTGCCGAAGGTCGGGTTGTGCGCCGGGCCGAGCGTGATGTGCACCGCCTGCTGGTCGGTGTAGAAGTCGATCGAGCGGTAGCCGCCCTCGTGGCCGAGGCCGGAGGCCTTCACCCCGCCGAACGGCGTTCGCAGGTCGCGGACGTTGTTCGAGTTGAGCCACACCATGCCGGCCTCGATCGCCTGCGAGAAGTTGTGGGCGCGCTTGAGGTCGTTCGTCCAGACGTAGGCCGCGAGCCCGTACTTGACGCCGTTGGCGAGCTCGAGCGCCTCTTCGTCGGTGTCGAAGGGCGTGATGGCGACGACCGGGCCGAAGATCTCCTCCTGGAAGATGCGCGCGTCGGGCGCGACATCGGCGAACACCGTCGGGCGCACGAAGTTGCCGCCGTCGAACCCCTCGGGGCGGCCGCCCCCGGCGACGAGGCGCGCCTCGCGCTTGCCGATCTCGATGTAGCTCATCACCTTGTCGTAGTGCTCGGGGTGCACGAGCGCCCCGACCTCGGTCTTCGGGTCGTGCGGGTAGCCGACCACGACGCGCTCGGCCTGCGCCGCATAGCGCTCGACGAACTCGTCGTACACCGACCGCTCCACGAGGATGCGCGAGCCCGCGGTGCAGCGCTCGCCGTTGAGCGAGAAGACGCCGAAGATCGTGGCGTCGATCGCCGCCTCGAGGTCCGCGTCGGCGAAGACCACGGCGGGCGACTTGCCGCCAAGCTCCATCGACAGGCCTTTCAGGAACGGCGCGGCGTTGCCGAAGATCAGCTGGCCGGTGCGGCTCTCGCCCGTGAACGAGATGAGCGGGACGTCGGGATGCTTCACCAGCGCGTCGCCGGCATCCTCTCCCAGTCCGTTCACGAGATTGAACACGCCCTGCGGCAGCCCCGCCTCTTCGAAGATGCCGGCCCAGAGCGACGCCGACAGCGGCGTGAACTCGGCGGGCTTGAGCACGACGGTGTTTCCGGTCGCGAGGGCCGGGCCGAGCTTCCACGACTCGAGCATGAACGGCGTGTTCCACGGCGTGATGAGCCCGGCGACGCCGATCGGCTTGCGGTTGACGTAGTTCATCTGGCGGCCCGGCACCTTATAGGCGTCATCGGCCTGCGCGACGATCAGGTCGGCGAAGAACCGGAAGTTCTCGGCCGCGCGGCGTGCTTGACCGAGGGCCTGCGTGATCGGCAGCCCCGAGTCGAAGGACTCGAGCTCGGCGAGCCGCGCGTCGCGGGACTCGACGATGTCGGCGATGCGGTGCAGCACGCGCGAGCGCTCGCGCGGCAGCATCCGTGGCCAGGGCCCGTCGGTGAAGGCGCGCCGCGCGGCGGCCACGGCCCGGTCGATGTCGGCCTTCTTGCCGGCCGCGGCCCGCACGTAGGTCTCGTTCGTCACCGGGTCGAGCACGTCGAACGTGTCGCCGTCGGCCGAGTCGACGAACGCGCCGTCGATGTAGTGCTGGATGCGCTCGGGCAGGCCCTCGGGCACGTGGCGCGTCTCCGTGGTGGTTGCGGTGTCGGTCATTGCTGCTCCTTCGTCGGAGGTCGTGATCCGGATGCCGGTGGTTCCGGCATCCGGAAGCTTCAGAACGCCGGGAGGCCCAGGGCCTCGTCGGGGTGCTCGTGGATCATGTACGCATCGAGCGTCGCCGAGCGATGCCGCCGCGCGGCCTTCTCGATCTCGCCGAGAGGTGCGCCGGTCTCGATCAGCTGCAGGATGTTCTCGTGCTCGCGCACGGACTCCGCCGCGCGGCCGGGGACGAAGCTGAACGTCGAATCGCGCAGGTGTCCCAGCCGCCCCCACTCCGCTTCGACGAGCTCGAGCATGCGCGGGTTGGCGCACTTCGAGTACAGCGCCGCGTGGAACTCCTGGTTCAGGCCGGTGAACGCCCGCGGGTCGAAGTGCTCGAGGGTCTCGATCATCAGCTCGTTGATCCGCCGTGCGGCGCGGATGTCGTCGGCCGTGAGCCGGCGCGCCGCCAGGGCGGTGGCGGCGCCCTCGAGGATCGACAGCGACTGCATGCTCGAGCGGTACTGCGAGTCGTCGACCATCGACACCCGCGCGCCGACGTTGCGCTCGAAGGTGACGAGCCCTTCGGCCTCGAGCTGGCGGATCGCCTCGCGCACCGGCACGACGCTCATGTCGAGATCGCCCGCGATGCTGCCCAGCACCAGCCGGTATCCCGGGGTGAACTCCTGGTTGGCGATCCGCTCTTTCACCCAGCGGTACGCGAGCTGCGACTTGCTGAAAGTCGTCGTCGTGTCGGGGGTCATCGTCCGGCCTCCCGGTCTTCGAGCGTTGCAGTTCCCTGCGGCCGCTGCGTCTGGGTCGCCGGGCGTTCGCCGGAAACTGCCGCGCTCGCCTCTCGCGCGGCTTCGAACCGCGCCCGCCACTCGGCGTTCATCGGGAAGAGCCCGTCGACCGGATGCCCCTCCGCGACGCGCTCGGCGATCCACGCGTCCTCGTCCTCCTGGGCGAGCGCGGCGTCGACGACCTCCTCGACGATGTCCGGCGGGATCACCACGACCCCGTCGGCGTCGCCGACGATGACGTCCCCCGGCTGGACCGTCGTGCCGCCGCACGCGATCGTGAGGTCGGCGTCCCACGGCACGTGCTTGCGGCCGAGGACGGCCGGGTGGGCGCCGGAGGAGTAGACCGGAATGCCGACGGCCGCGACGGCTGCGGCATCCCTGACTCCTCCGTCGGTGACGATGCCCGCGGCGCCGCGGGCGTGGGCGCGGATCGCGAGGATGTCGCCCAACGTGCCGGAGCCGGCGTCGCCGCGCGCCTCGATCACGACGACCTCGCCGTCGCCGACCGCGTCGAACACGCGCTTCTGCGCGTTGTAGCCGCCGCCGTGGGAGGCGAACAGGTCTTCGCGGTTGGGCACGAAGCGGAGCGTCCGCGCGGTGCCGACCAGCTTCGATTCCCTATCCGGCGAGTCGGCAGCGCGGAGCGGCCGCACGCCGTCGATGTGCACGTTGTTCAGCCCGCGCTTGCGCAGCTGCGCCGAGAGCCCCGCGACGGGCACGGCCTCGAGCTTCGCGCGGAGGGCGGCACTGATTCCGGTCGTTGAGCGACCTTGCGAGTCGAAACGCGCTTCGCCGCCGTTGCTGGTCGGTTCGGCCCGTTTCGTCTCGCTCGTTCCTCGCTCGCTCAATGACCGCGTTCCTCGCTCGCTCAACAACCGGGAGGAGGCGGCCTCACGGGATCCCCATGCCTCGGCGCGCTGCAGATCGTCGGCTGCGGGAAGCGAGCCGAGGTCGGGGTCGAAGTCCGCGGTGCCCTGGACGACCGTCGTCACCAGGCGCCCGGAGGACGGCCCGCCGGGTACGTCGACCTCCACCTCGACCACATCGCCGGGCTGTGCCACGGAAGAGCCGGCCGGCGTCCCGGTGAGGATCACGTCGCCCGGCTCGAGGGTGAAGTGCTGCGACAGGTCGGCGACGAGCTGCGTGAGCGGGAAGATCATGCCCGCGGCCGTGTCGTCTTGGACCAGGGCGCCGTTCAGCCAGGTCCGCACGCGCAGCGCGTCGGGGTGGACGAGGGCGGCGTCGATGAGGGCGGGGCCGATGGGCGTGTAGCCGTCGCCGCCCTTCGACCGCACGTTCGATCCCTTGTCGTTCGCGCGCAGGTCGTACAGGCCGAAGTCGTTGGCCGCGGTGATCCCGGCCACATGCGACCAGGCGTCGGCGAGCGATACGCGTCGCGCAGTGCTGCCGATCACGAGCGCGATCTCACCCTCGAAGGCCAGCAGCTCGGTGCCCGCGGGCCGCTCGATGGTGCTTCCCGAGGCGGCGACAGAGCTCGACGGCTTGAAGAAGTACGACGGATGCTGCGGCCGGCGCCCGCGCTGATCCGCGCGGGACGCGTAGCTGAGGTGGACGGCGACGATCTTGCCGGGCCGGGCGGGGAGGGCCGCGAAGCGGGGATCGGCCGAGGATCCGGGATTCCCCGTGGCGACGGCATCCGTCTTCTCATCCATTCGAGCTCCCTCACTCTTGCGTCGTATGCGAAATCGTATATGATCGTCGCACATCCGGCAACCGCCCTCAGTTCGCCGCCGACGAAGACGTCACCCGACACAGGAGTCACGAATGAGCAGCTCACAGCCCCCACAGGGTTTCACGCCCACGGGCACCATCGCCAGCCCCGTCGATCGCCGCCGCGTCGTCTTCGCGACCGTCGTCGGCACCACCGTCGAGTGGTACGACTTCTTCATCTACGCCACAGCGGTCGGCCTGGTCTTCGGCCAGCTGTTCTTCGCGCCGCTCGGTGCGAACAGCGCGATCGTGGCCTTCGCCACCGTCGGCGTGAGCTTCCTGTTCCGCCCGCTCGGCGCCTTCCTGGCCGGCCACTTCGGCGACAAGTACGGCCGCAAGGTCGTGCTCATGTGGACGCTGATCCTGATGGGCGCCGCGACCGCGCTGATCGGCGTGCTGCCCACCTACGAGGCCATCGGCGTCTGGGCGCCGATCCTGCTGGTGCTGCTGCGCATCCTGCAGGGCATCTCGGCGGGCGGCGAGTGGGGCGGCGCGGTCCTGATGGCCGTCGAGCACGCCCCGCGCACCCGACGCGGAGCCTTCGGCGCCTCCCCGCAGATCGGCGTTCCCCTCGGCCTGCTGCTCGCCTCGGGCGTCATGGCCGTCATGGCGATGATCGCGCCCGGCGACGCCTTCCTGGTGTGGGGCTGGCGAGTGCCGTTCCTGCTCAGCGTGGTGCTGATCTTCATCGGCTACTACGTGCGCCGTCGCGTCGAGGAGAGCCCCGTGTTCACTGAGCTCGCAGCCCGCAAGGAGAAGGCCAAGACGCCGATCGTCCAGCTGTTCCGCAAGCACACGCTGCTGGTCTTCATCGCCGCGCTGGTCTTCGCCGGCAACAACGCCGTGGGCTACATGACGACCGGCGGCTACATCCAGGGCTACTCGACCAACCCCGAGGGTCCGCTCGCCCTCGAGCGAGGACCCGTGCTCTGGGCCGTCGCCGGCTCTGCGGTGACGTGGCTGCTGTCGACGCTCACGGCCGGCTTCGTGTCCGACCGCATCGGCCGCCGCACGACGTACATCATCGGCTGGATCCTGCAGCTCGTCGGCGTCTTCCTGCTGTTCCCGCTCGTGAACACGGGTAACATCTGGCTGCTGTTCCTCGGCCTCGCGATCCTCACGTTCGGCCTCGGCTTCACGTACGGGCCGCAGGCCGCGCTGTACTCCGAGCTGTTCCCGGCATCCATCCGCTTCTCGGGCGTCTCGATCTCGTACGCGATCGGCGCGATCCTCGGCGGCGCCTTCGCCCCGACCATCGCGACGGCGCTGGTGCAGGCGACCGGCTCGACGGTGTCGGTCACGTGGTACCTCGCCGGGATGACGGTCATCGGCCTCCTCGCGACGCTGCTGCTCCGCGACCGCTCCGGCATCCCGCTCGGCCCCGACCACGAGGCGGAGCAGTCCGTCAGCCCGATCTACGGGATGGCGAAGGCCTGACCTTCACGCGGACGGATGCCGCGCCC
>NZ_MWLP01000111.1:0-21390 GCF_010634885.1 Microbacterium sp. B35-04
CGAGCGAGACGAAACGCGTTACGCGCTCGGGAAGACCTGCGACCAGTCGTCGCGGACGCTCACCACGGTGAAGTCGTGGACGGATACCGCGGCCAGCGCCTTCTCGGCACCCTGGTCGTAGGGCGCGTCCCCGCGGCCGGTGTCATCGTCGTGGTGGATCAGCAGGCTGAGGCTGCGAGCGCCTCCTTGCGCGAACCGCAGCATGGGGATGTCGCCGTTCGAGTTGCCGCCGGCGAGGATCGGCCGCCGCCCGACGCGCATCCAGATGCGCACCGGCTTCTCGGGACCGTCGTCGAAGAAGTCGAGCTTGGGGACGTAGCGCACCACGTTCGCCTCCGCGTCGTAGGTGAGCCCCATGCCGGTGCCGACGACGCGCTCCGCCGGGATGCCGTAGTTCGCCTCGGTCATCGGACGCATGAAGTCCCGGTCGCCACCCGAGACGATGTACGTCGTGAAGCCGTTCGCCTCGAGCAGGCGGATGAGCTCGACCATCGGCTGATAGACCACCTGCGCGTACGGTGCGCCGAGGGTGAGGTGACGGGCATCGCGATAGAAGTCACTGACGGTTGCCGCGTACTCGTCGACGCTGATGCCGCCGGACGTCGCCGCCACCGCGGCGATGAGGAGGCCCAGTTCCGAGTCGTCGCCGGCGTAGTGCTTGTCGATCGCCGCCCCGAGCCACGAGAGGTCGCCGGTGACCGCCGCCTTGTACGGCTGACGCTCGGCGAGCGACGGATCGGCGTCGGCCGCGGCCTTCCACTGCTGCAGCAGGTAGGCGAGCTGCGTGGGCATCGGCTTCTCTGTCCACAGCGTCCCGTCGTTGTCGAACACCGCGACGCGCGCGTCCGGTGCGACGAAGTCCGGGCCGCCCTCCTCGGTGACGGCGGCGATGAAGTCGAGGATCGACGCGCGTGTCACGGTGTCGCGCCATGACGGCAGCAGGTCGGTCATGAAGGCGACTCTAGCCGCGACAGATGAGCCTCCGGGCCTGTCGACCGAAGGCGGGTGAAAGAGGAAACATACATCGCCGCAGCAGTGTCGTGATCCCGCGCATGCCGTCCTGGCGGCCTTCCCGGAGCTGCGGCTGCTGAGTCATAGAGTGACTCATGGGTCGCCTCCGACCCCGGCGCAGAAAGGCTCTCTCGTGACGGAAGAACTCCCCGGCAGCGTCCTCCCGATCCCCGACCAGGTCTACATCGGCCCGATGGTCATGGACGCGAAGAAGATGGAGGAGAAGCTCCCTCCGATCGAGATGAAGCGGCCACCGAAGCAGGCGCCCAACGTCCTCCTGGTCCTCCTCGACGACGTCGGCTTCGGCGCATCGAGCGCCTTCGGCGGGCCGGTCCCGATGCCGACGGCCGAGCGCATGGCCGGCGGAGGCCTCAAGTACAGCCGCTTCCACACCACCGCGATCTGCTCGCCGACGCGGGCCGCGATGCTCAGCGGCCGCAACCATCACCAAGTCGGAATGGGGCAGATCACCGAGACCGCTACGCCGTCGCCGGGCTACCGGTCGACCCGCCCGAACTCGTGCGTGCCGCTTCCCGAGATCCTGCGGCAGGCGGGCTACAACACGGCGCAGTTCGGCAAGTGCCACGAGGTCCCGGTGTGGGAGTCCGGGCCGACCGGCCCGTTCGACCACTGGCCCGCGTTCAGCGGCTTCGAGAAGTTCTACGGCTTCATCGGCGGCGAGACCAACCAGTGGACCCCCGCGCTGATCGACGGCGTCGGCTTCATCGAACCGCCGGATGACCCCGACTATCACCTCATGCCCGACCTCGCTGACAAGGCGATCGACTACATCAACCAGCAGAAGGCGCTCACGCCGGACAAGCCCTTCTTCGTGTATTTCGCCCCGGGGGCGACCCACGCCCCGCACCACGTGCCCACGGAGTGGATCGCCAAGCACAAGGGCAAGTACGACCAGGGCTGGGACGCCCTGCGTGAAGAGACCTTCGAACGCCAGAAGGCCCTCGGTGTCATCGCCGCCGACGCCGTGCTCACCGAGCGCAGCGAGGGCATCCCGTCGTGGGACTCCGTCCCCGACGAGCGCCGCCCGATCCTCGCCCACCAGATGGAGGTGTACGGCGCGTTCCTCGAGTACGCCGATCACCACACCGGTCGCGTGATCGATGCGATCGACAGGCTCGATCTGCTCGACGACACGCTCGTGCTCTACGTCATCGGCGACAACGGAGCCTCTGCCGAGGGCGGCCTCGAGGGCGCGTTCATGCTCTCGACAGCGGCGAACGGCGGTGCCGAGTACGAGACCGTCGAGTTCTGGCAGGAGAACCTCGACAAGATCGGCGGACCCGAGGCGTACAACCACTACGCGGTCGGCTGGGCGCACGCGATGTGCACCCCCTACCAGTGGACGAAGCAGGTCGCGAGCCACTACGGCGGCACCCGCAACGGCACGATCGTGCACTGGCCGTCGCAGATCGAGGCGCAGGGC
Source organism: Microbacterium sp. B35-04 (assembly GCF_010634885.1). Lineage (NCBI taxonomy): Bacteria > Bacillati > Actinomycetota > Actinomycetes > Micrococcales > Microbacteriaceae > Microbacterium > Microbacterium sp. B35-04. The sequence continues at coordinate 2,456 of NZ_MWLP01000111.1, forward strand.
GAGGTGCGCGACCAGTGGCACCATGTGATCGACGTCGCCCCGACGATCCTCGAGCTCGCGGGTCTCGCCCAGCCGCACACCGTCAACGGCGTCACGCAGATCCCCATGCACGGCACGTCGTTCGCATACTCGTTCAACGACAAGGCGGCCGACGAGCGTCACCACACCCAGTACTTCGAGATCATGGGCAACCGCGGAATCTACCACCGCGGCTGGACGGCGCAGACGCGCCACCGCACGCCCTGGGACGTCGTGAGCGCGGCTCCCGACTTCTCGGACGACGTGTGGGAGCTCTATGACACGAGCGTCGACTGGACCCAGTCGAACAACCTCGCGAAAGAGAACCCGGCGAAGCTCGCCGAGCTCCAGCAGCTGTTCCTGATCGAGGCCACCCGCTACAACGTCATCCCGCTCGACGACCGCGCCGCGCAGCGTATGAACCCCGAGTTCGCGGGGCGTCCGACCATCGTCAAGGGCGATACGCTGCGGCTGTTCGAGGGCATGACCCGACTCAACGAGAACGTCGCGATCAACGTCAAGAACCGCTCATGGTCGGTCACGGCGGAGGTCGTCGTGCCGGAGGGCGGTTCTCTCGACGGCGCGATCGTCGCCCAGGGCGGGCGCACGGGCGGGTGGTCGTTCTTCGCCGAAGGCGGGAAGCTCGGCTTCCACTACAACTACTGCGGACTGCTGCGCAGCACCGCACTCTCGACGGATGCCGTGGGCACAGGCACGCACCAGGTGCGGGCCGAGTTCGCGTACGCGGGCGGCGGAATCGGTCGGGGCGGCACGGTGACGCTGTACATCGACGGCACAGCGTCCGGAAGCGCCGAGGTCGAACGCACGCATCCGATGTACTTCTCGTTCGACGAAGGTCTGGACGTCGGCCGCGACACCGGCATGCCGGCGTACGAGGGATACAGCTCTCACCAGGGCGTCTTCACGGGAAGGATCGAGTGGGCCGAGATCGACCTCGGCGTCGACGACCACAGCCACCTGATCGACCCCGAGGAGTGGCTGCAAGCCGCCATGCGACACCAGTAGTCGCGCGACGAGGGTCGATGGCGGCATCCACCTTGGTCTGCCGGCCGCGACCCGCACTGCCGGCGAGTTGACCGCACCGCACGTCACCGACAGCATCGATGCATGGCCGACGTTCAGCGCAGCATCCTTCCGATCCCCGACCTCGCCTACACGGGCACGGTCACCTACGACGCGACCGACCCCGACACGCAGTATCCGCCGATCACCCCGATCCGACCGCCGGACGGTGCGCCGAACGTGCTCGTGGTGCTCATCGACGACACGGGCTTCGGCGCGTCGAGCGCCTTCGGCGGGCCCGTGCAGACGCCGAACTTCGAGCGCGTCGCGGCGGCCGGCCTGAAGTACACGCGCTTCCACACGACCGCACTGTGCTCGCCGACGCGCGCCGCTCTGCTGAGCGGCCGAAACCACCACACGGTCGGCATGGGCGGCATCACGGAGATCGCCACGTCCGCCCCCGGCTACAGCTCGGTACGACCCAACAACTGCGCCCCGCTCGCTGAGACGCTCAAGCTCAACGGCTACAACACCGCACAGTTCGGCAAATGCCACGAGGTACCCGTGTGGCAGGCCAGTGCGATCGGTCCGTTCGACGGGTGGCCGAGTCCCGGCAACGGCTTCGAGTACTTCTACGGCTTCATCGGCGGCGAGACCAACCAGTGGTATCCCGCGATCTATGAGAACACCACTCCCGTCGAGCCCTGGGGCACTCCCGAAGCGGGCTATCACTTCATGGGCGATATGACCGACAAGGCGATCGCCTGGACACGCGAGCAGAAGACCCTCGCCCCCGACGTGCCGTCGTTCGTGTATTTCGCGCCCGGCGCCACGCACGCCCCGCACCACGTCCCAGCCGAGTGGGCCGACAAGTACAAGGGCATGTTCGACCAGGGCTGGGACGAGGTGCGCAAGGAGACGTTCGCGCGCCAGCTCGAGCTGGGCGTCATCCCCGCCGACGCGGTCCTCACCGAGCGCAGCAAGGGCATCCCGGCGTGGGACGAGATGAGCGATCTGATCAAGCCCGCCCTCGCACGCCAGATGGAGGTCTACGCCGGGTTCCTCGCCTACGCCGACCATCATGTCGGCCGCCTTCTCGACGCGTACGAAGAGCTCGGCATCCTCGACGACACGCTGGTGTACGTGATCATCGGCGACAACGGCGCGAGCGCCGAGGGGTCGATGCACGGCACGACCAACGAGGGCTTCACCATCAACCACATGAACGACATCGAGACCGAGCAGTACGTCGCCGACCACATCGACGACATCGGCACGCCCAGCTCGTACAACCACTACGCGGTGGGCTGGGCGCACGCCATGGATACCCCTTACCAGTGGACCAAGCAGGTGGCGAGCCACTGGGGCGGCACCCGCAACGGCACGATCGTCAGTTGGCCGAACGGCGGGCTCGAGAAGGGCGGCATCCGCAACCAGTTCAGCCACGTGATCGACGTCGCCCCGACCGTGCTCGAAGCCGCCGGCATCCCGGAGCCGTCCACCGTCAACGGGGTCACGCAACGTCCGTACGAGGGCACCCCGATGAACTACACGTTCGCCGACGCGGATGCCGAGGACCGGCACACGACCCAGTACTTCGAGATGGTCGGCAACCGTGCGATCTATCACAAGGGCTGGACGGCCGTCGCGAAGCACAAGGACCCGTGGCTCGGCTCCGACCACGGGCTGGACGACGACGTCTGGGAGCTGTACAACGTCGACGTGGACTGGACGCAGTCCCACGACCTCGCGGCAGCCGAGCCCGAGAAGCTGGCCCACCTGCAGCAGCTGTTCCTCATCCAGGCGGCGCGCTTCAACGTCCTCCCGCTCGACATCCGCACGGCGGAGCGGTTCAATCCCGACCTCGCCGGCCGGCCCCAGCTCGTCGTCAGCGACAGCCAGAAGTTCTACCCCGGCATGAAGCGCCTGAGCGAGAACACCACGATCAACATCAAGAACAAGTCGTGGACGGTCACCGCCAAGGTGACGGTTCCGGATGCCGGCGCCGAGGGCGTGCTGATCGCCCAGGGCGGCGCCTACGGCGGCTGGTCGTTCTATGCGACGGGAGGCCGGCTCGCGTTCGCCTACAACCTGCTCGGGATCGCCGTGGACATCGTGCGGTCGGACGTTGCCGTCGCCGCCGGAGCGCACGAGCTGCGCGCGCACTTCGCCTACGACGGCGCCGGCCTCGGCAAGGGCGGGACCGTGACGCTGTTCGCCGACGACGAGCAGATCGGCCAGGGCCGCGTCGAGAAGACGATCCCCTTCCAGTTCACGTTCGACGAGACCGTGGATGTCGGGTGCGATCTCGCCTCGCCGGTCTCACCGGACTATGGCGCCCAGGGCAACGAGTTCACGGGCACGGTGGATTGGGTGCGCATCGACCTCGGCGACGACGACCATTCGCACCTCATCGACGACGAGCACAAGTTCGCCGTCGCCATGCTCAAGCAGTAGCCCCACCGGCAGTTCGAGGGAGCGGATGTCGCACGGCATCCGCTCCTTCTCCGTGGGCTCCCGCGATGTCGCGGGACGGAATCACCACGAGCGGGAGGATGCCTCGGCCGAGGCATCCGTCCCGTTCTTCGTTTCCCGGGTGCTTAGGCGGCGGCCGCCGTCAGCGCTTCCTCGACGGTGTCGTGTGCGCGCCCCGCATCACGGAGACCGGCGTACCAGGAGTCCTTGCCCGCGACGCTCGCCGCCGAGTCGGGGAGCGCCGCGAGGTGGAGCACGACATCCCGGCCGGCGAGCTCCCGGTCGAGGTCGGCGAGCATGTCGAGGACCGTCATCGTCACGACGTCCTGGCGCTCGAGGTCGAGCACGACCGCCGTCGCGGTCTCGTCGGCCGCGAGTCGGATGATCGCCTGCTCGTTCTCGAGCGCGTTGGCGGTGTAGAGCGCCCGCAGCAGGTGCACCGCGATGGCATCGCCCCGCCGCTCGTTCACCTCGAGCTTGGGGATGTTGAGCTCGCGCAGCACCAGGACGAGGGTCACGACGACGCCGACCCCGACGGCGGCGAGCAGACCGGCCGACAGCCCGATCAGCGCGACGCCCACGGCGATCCAGAAGTCGGTCGGGCTGATCCGGGCCCAGCGGACGAGCTCCGGGATGTCGATGAGGCCGATCACCGCGACGAACACCATGGCGGCGAGCGTCGCCTGGGGCAGCAGGCTCAGCACCGGGCCGAGGAACAGTGCGACCAGCACCGCCAGCGCCACCGTGACGAGCGTCGACACCTGCGTCTTCGCGCCGGCGCTCTGGTTGACGGCGCTCTGCGAGAACCCGCCGGCCGCCGGCATCGTGGAGAAGAATGCGCCGGCGACGTTGGCGGCGCCGGTGGCCATGAGCTCCTGGTTGCTGTCGATCTGCGGCTCGCTGATGCGACGGATGCCGCGCGCCACGGCCGCGGACTCGAGGAAGGCCATCACGGCGATCGCGAGCGCCCCCGGCACCAGCGCCGGCAGCGTCGACAACTCCGGGAGGCCCGGCAGGGGCAGGCCCGAGGGAACCGGCGCGATGAGGTCGACGCCCGCCTCCTCGAGCCCGGCGAAGGCGACGAGCAGGATGCCGGCCCCGACGACGATCAGCGCGCCCGGCACCTTCGGTGCGAACCGCTTGAGCAGCAGGAGTGTCGCGATCGAGGCCGCCGAGAGCGCGACGGTCGGCCAGTTCACGCTGTCGAACGCCTGCCCGACAGCGACGAGCGAGCGCAGGAACCCGTGACCCGAGAAGTCGTAGGTCTCGCCGAGGAGCTTCGGCAGCTGGCCGACGGCGACGGTCGCGCCGACGCCGATCTTCATGCCGAGCAGCGTCGCGCCGCTGATGTTCTCGACGAGTGAGCCGAGCTTGAAGAGCCGGGCGAGCAGCAGGAGCGCCCCGACGAGGAGGGTCAGCATCATCAGCGACCCGACGGCGTCGTACGGGTCGTCCGCCGAGGCTGCCACCCCCGCCGACACGAGGGTGGTCGCGGTGAGGGTCGCGATCGTCGAGGTGGTCGAGACGCTCATGGCGCGGCTGCCGCCGAGGAGGGCGTAGACCAGCATCGGCACGATGCAGGTGTAGAGGCCGATCTCGACCGGGAGGTTGGCGATCGTGGCGTAGGCCATGGCCTGCGGAACGACGACGGCGCCTGCTGAGAGCCCGCCGACGACATCGGGTGCGAGCCACTCGCGGCGGTATCCGGCGAGGGTCGGCAGCACCCGGCGCGGACGCGGGGCGGGCGCGGTCATCGTCATGAGCCGAATCTACCCAGCGACCGGCACGGGCCGACGTCCCGGCGCGGTGTCCGGTTGCTGTGTCCCGTCGCGGAAGGGTGCCACACTACGGACGTGGACTCCACCTTCCTCGCCAACCTGTCCTGGTCCCTCGCCGTCCTCGTGCACGCCGCGATCATTATCACGGCGCTCATCGTGATCCCGCGCGGGCGCAAGCCCACGGCGGCGATGGCCTGGATCCTGCTGATCGTGATCCTCCCCGGCATCGGTGTCGTGCTGTATCTGGTGATCGGGAGCGTGCGCCTCCCCGAGAAGCGGCGCGCCGAGCAGGCCCGCATCGATGGGATCATCCGCGGCAGGGTGCAGCAGAACGCCCTCGCGATGACAGACGCCGAGTGGCCCCGGTGGTTCCAGCGCGTCGTGCAGCAGAACGAGGAGCTCACGGCTCTTCCCGCGTCGACGGGCAACGCGGCCTCGCTGTACGGGGACTACCAGGCGTCGATCGACGCGATGGCCGCCGAGATCGACACGGCCACGAGCTTCGTGCACGTCGAGTTCTTCATCGTCGCGTGGGACGACACCACGCGCGGCTTCTTCGCCGCCATGGAGCGCGCGGTGGCCCGCGGTGTGTCGGTGCGCCTGCTCGCCGATTACGTCTCGACGCGCCGGCTCGGCAACTCCAAGGAGACGCTGGCGGAGCTCGATCGCATCGGCGTGACCTGGGCATGGATGCTGCCGGTGATGCCCTTCCAGGGCAAGTACCAGCGCCCCGACCTGCGCAACCACCGCAAGATCGTCGTCGTGGACGGACGCGTCGGCTTCATGGGCTCGCAGAACCTCATCTCGCGGGACTACGACTCGGAGAAGAACATCAAGCGCGGGCTGAAGTGGCAGGAGCTCATGACACGGCTGACCGGCCCGGTGGTCGCGTCGGTCAACGCCGTGTTCCTGTCGGACTGGCTGATCGAGACCGGCGAGGACCTCTCGGCGACCGAGCACCTGGCGCCGGATGCGATCGAGACGACAAGCGCTGGGGGTGCCGGTGCGTCCGGCACCGACGGGCTGCTGTGCCAGGTGGTGCCGAGCGGACCCGGATACGACACCGAGAACAACCTGCGCCTCTTCCTGTCGCTCATCTACGGCGCGACCGAGAAGGTCATCATCACGAGCCCCTACTTCGTGCCCGACGAAGCGATGGTCTACGCCATCACCACGGCCTGCCAGCGCGGGATCGAGGTGCAGCTGTTCGTCTCCGAGATCGGCGATCAGTTCATGGTGTGGCACGCGCAGCGCTCGTACTACACGGCGCTGCTCGAGGCCGGCGTGCGGATCTTCCTCTACCCCGCGCCGTTCATCCTGCACTCGAAGCACTTCTCGATCGACGACGACATCGCCGTCATCGGCTCCAGCAACATGGACATCCGCTCGTTCAGCCTCAACAACGAGGTCTCGCTGATGGTGCGCGGCGCGTCGTTCGTCGCCGGCATGCGCGAGGTCGAACAGGGCTATCGCGACGCGGGTCGCGAGCTCACGCTCGAGGAGTGGCGCCGCGAGCCCGCCAAGGCGACGTTCCTCGACGGCCTCATGCGCCTCACCTCCGCCCTCAACTGACGCGCGGCTCCCCGCGCGCTCGAAACCGGGGATCTACTCCGTCGAGCCACGGGATTTTCGTCGAGACCGATGGCACCGCCCTCGATCTCGACGAAGGTCCCCTGCCTCGCCGGGATACTGTCTCCTCCACAGGTGGGGCGAGACGCCGGTGTGGCACGCACTTTCCCCGCCCGCCGCTGATCGGCCGCAGGCTCGACCGGCGAGGCCACAGGCTCGGGACATGACAGCCGACCCCTCTGCCGCGTTGCTCCTGAGTCGCGAGTTGCCGTTCGACGTCGTGCGACGGGATCGCGACTCGCGACTGCAACGCATCCGGGCGGGCGTGTACCTCCGCAAAGACATCTGGGTCGGCCTGAAACCCTGGGAACGATATCGGATGCGCGTCCTCGCCGTCGCGCGCACGTGGAAGGCGCCGGTGTTCTGCCTCGAGTCTGCGGCCGTGCTGCAGGGCCTTCCGATCTTCGGCGAGCCGGCGCACATCCACGTGCTGAGCGCCGACGGCAGGTCGTGGTCGGAAGGCGACGTCGTTGTGCACGGTTCCACCGATGACCGGAAGGTGTCGGATGCCGTGGGCCACTGCGCGACGTCGATCACCGAGACCGCGGTCGATCTGGCTCGTGTGCTTCCTCCGGCTTTCGCTCTGGCCGTCGTGGACGCAGCCGCGCGCATCCTCGCGGCGGGCGGAGGTTCGCTCGATGTCAGCGCACACGGCCGTTCGCAGGCGAACCGCCGTGGCGTCCGACAGCTGGACTGGGTGCACGCGCGCGCCACCGCCGAGTCCGAGTCGGCGGGAGAGTCCGTGAGCAGGGCGGTCATCGAGTGGCTCGGCTATGAGGAACCGGAACCACAGCGTGAGTTCTTCTACGAAGGTGTGACAGACCGCTGCGATTTCTACTGGCGTCGCCTCCGCATCATCGGCGAATCCGACGGCTACGGAAAGTACGATGCTGCCGACCCGAAGGCGATGAAGGCCCACTTCGTCCGAGAGAAGCAACGCGAAGATCGGCTCCGCCGGCATGAGGGCGGCTTCGCCCGCTGGGATTGGGGCGACACCCTGAGGTTCGAAGCGCTCGACGGGAAGCTGCGCGACGCAGGCTTGGTACCGCTGTACCCCCGACAGCCCTGGCTGCTCAGCACCCTCGCGCACAACCCGAGGTCGGCCGTCAGGCCGACCGGACGGCAGCCCCGCGTCGAGCGAGCCTCTGCACGCTGAGACCGGGGATACGCCCACCGAGACCGGTGATTCGCGGCGAAACCGTGGACGGCGCCCTATGTTTCGCGGGAAATCCCCTGGTTCGCCGGACTCGGCGGGCGACCGACCGCCGCGGGTGCCGCGGGCCGCGGGCGCCGCGGGCCGCGGCATCCGCGTGCCATCCCGCGTCAGACCTTGAGGTTCTGACGGGGGACGACGACCTCGCGGATGATCAGGAGGATCGACGCCATCACCGGCAGCGCCACCAGGACGCCGACGATGCCGGCCAGCGCCCCACCGGCGAGGGCGCCGATCAGCACCAGGGCCGCCGGGATCGCGATCGCCTTGTTCATGACACGGGGGCTGATGACGTACGACTCCAGCTGGATGTAGATCAGGTAGGCGACGAAGAAGATGAGGGCCTGGGTGGGGCTCGAGAACAGCGCGATGATCGAGGCGAAGATCCAGAAGATCACCGAGCCGAACAGCGGGACGAGGGTGATCACGAACGCGATCACCGCCATGAGCGCCGGAAACGGCAGTCCGATGGCCACATGCAGGATGAAGACGGCCGCGGCGTTGAGGGACGAGAGGATCACCGAGCCGATCAGCGCGCTGCCCACCGAACCGGTGATGCGCTCAGTGAGGTCCTCGAGGCGAATGCGGCTGCGCGCCGGCGCGAGTGCGTAGAGGGCCTGCTTGGCCGCCGACAGCGAGGCGAGGAAGTAAAGGGTCAGGGCGATCACGATGAAGCTCGCCGAGATCCCGGCCACGAAGCCGACACCGACGGCCAGCACGCCGCCGCCGAGCATCGCGATGGTGGACGGGGCGGAGATCCAGTCGGCGAGCTGGCCCATACCCGCGAGCACCGCGGCCTGCCCGTCGGGGGTGAGCTGCGCGAACCAATCCGACTGCGGGATGTTCTCGACGCCCTCCGGGATCGCCTCGACCAGCTGCACCACCTGCGCGATGACGGGCGGGAGCACGAAGACGAAGAACGCGACCGCCACGAGGGCGAATCCGCAGAACACGATGGCGATGCCGAGGCCGCGCTTGACCTTATGGCGCTCGAGCATCCGCACGATCGGGTCGAGCCCGAGTGCGAGGAACATCGCCAGCACGATGTAGACCAGGATCGTCGAGATCGAGCCGATGGCCGAGCCGAGCACGAGCGCCCCGAGAACGCCGATCGTCGCGAGGAACCCTATGGCGAGGGGATGATCGAGCGCGGCGAGGACACGCGTGAAGCGATTGGGGGGTGCTTCCGCGACCGCGGGGACCACGTCGAAGTCGGATCCGTGCGGTTCGTCGGTCATGGGGACATGATGCCGTCAACCGGCCCCGAAATCATCCCAAACGCGTCATGTCGATCGGCGTGTTTGGCGGTAGTCTCCGAATCAGGGCACCGCGAGGGACGCGGTGCCTGCAACTGCACAACGACGGTCGACCCGTCGAGAAAGCTGGTATCCATGGGCGGCTTCTGGGATTTCATCGCCTGGATGTTCTGGATCTTCGTGTTCGTCGCGTATCTGATGGTGATCTTCTCGATCATCGGAGACATCTTCCGCGACGACAAGCTGAGCGGATGGCTGAAGGCCGTCTGGATCCTCTTCCTGATCTTCGTGCCCTTCCTGACCGCATTGGTCTACCTGATCGCGCGCGGCAACAGCATGCAGCAGCGCTCGATCGCGCAGGCGCAGCAGCTCCGTTCGGCGCAGGACGCGTACATCCGGCAGACCGCGGGCTCCGGAGCGAGCGCCGCAGATGACATCGCCAAAGCGAAGACGCTTCTCGACTCGGGTGCGATCACCCAGGCCGAGTTCGACACCCTCAAGGCCAAGGCGCTCGCTGCCTAGCGAGCTCCGGAGACAGGAGAAGACATGACGACGTTCGACTACGGCCCCATCGAGTTCTACGCGATCGCCTTCGAGGGCGACCGCCCCGGCCCGGCGGTGCTCCAGGCGATCGACGATCTCGTGGCCTCGGGCACGGTCAACGTGCTCGACCTCGTCTTCGCACGTCGGTCGCCGGAGGGAGAGCTCGAGATCCTCGAGCTGTCCGACACGATCGACGACGGCGGCGCGCCCTCGCTCGACCTCGCCGGACTCGCGGGCCAGGACGACATCCTGTACCTCGCGGAGAACCTCCAGCCGGGCTCGTCGGCGGCGATCCTCGTCATCGAGCTGCTGTGGGCGAAGGCGTTCGCGTCGGCGCTCTACGACGCCGGCGGTGCCGTCATCGCGCGGGAAGGCATCCCCGCACCGATCGTCAACGCGTTCCTCTCCGAGAACGCCGACTGAAGGAGGAAGACATGCCACTGAGAAGAATGGGTCGTCCCGGTCTGATCGGCCTCGCCGCACGCACCGCCGTGGTCGCCGGCACGGCCACCGCCGTGTCGGGAGGCATGCAGCGCCACCAGCAGGAGAAGGCGTACGCGCAGTCCGAGCAGCAGGCGTACGAGGCCCAGCAGCAGCAGGCAGCGATGGATGCCGCCGCCGCGCAGGCCGTCGCCAACGCGCAGGCCGCAGCACCGGCTGCCGCCGCGCCCGCCGCTCCGGCCGGTGGCGACGACATGATGGCCAAGATCAGCCAGCTCGCCCAGCTGCACGCGCAGGGCATCCTGTCGGACGAGGAGTTCGCGGCCGCGAAGGCCAAGCTGCTGTCCTGACAGCCGCTCGCACGACGAGGGCCGCGCCCATCCGGGCGCGGCCCTCGTCGCGTCGCTCCGGTCGTCGGCGATCAGCCGCCGGGGCGCTCGTCGCCGCCGTCACCGAGCGCACCGTGGTCACGCTCGCCGCCGCCGCCTTCGCCGCGCCCGCCCGCGCCCCCGTGCCCGTTCGCGCCGCCGGCGGCGCTCTGAGCGGTGAGCGCGTCGATCTTGTCCATGAGCAACCGCACCTGTGCCCTGGTCGCGGGCTCCTGGTCGTCGTGCTCGCGCGACGCGCGCTCCAGCACCCACGAGGCCAGTGTCGCCGTGATCACGCCGGCCAGCGCGACCCCGCCGAGCATGAGCCCCACGGCCACCCAGCGGCCGGCATCCGTCACCGGCACGTAGTCGCCGTAGCCCGTCGTCGTGACGGTCACGCACGACCACCACAGCGCGATGCCGAAGGTCGTGATGTCGGCGTCGGGCGCGTGCCGCTCGGCTTCGAGCACCGCGAGCGACGCGATGTAGATCAGGATGACGGAGGCCCCGGCCCCGTAGACGAGGATCTGCGTGCGCAGCACCCCGCCGGCCGTCGTCTTCATGCCGGGGAGCCGGGTCATGAAGCGCAGCAGCCTCACGAGGCGCAGGACAGGGATCAGCGCGAAGGCGAGAGCGGGCAGGTGGTGGCGGAACCACACACGCCGGTTGGTCGCGAGCGCCAGGCGCACGAGGTAGTCGGCGATGAACATGGCCCACGTCACGAGGATCACCGTCGACGCGATCACGCGGCCCGGCCCCTGCAGATCAGCGATCACGCGCCACGAGTAGGCGATCAGATACGCCAGCGAGGCGATGATGAGCGGCAGCGCGGTGCGCTTGTGCCAGGCGGTCTCCTCCACATGCGAATTGTGCCCTGGTATTGCCGCCCGTCACCGTACCGGCGCGCCCGCGGCGATGCAGCAGTGCACGTGGGCTGGTCGCCGCATGCGTGCGGCGCCCGCTATCGTGTGCCCATGCCCGGCCCCACTGCCGCCTCGCCCGCACCGGCCACTTCCCCGGGTCCGCAGCTCACCGTCCGCCGACTGGTGCTGCTGTCGATCCCCGCTCTCCTCATCGGCGTGCTGTCGGCGCTGTCGCTCTGGCTGCTCGAGCAGATCGCCGATCGGCTCGACGACGTGCTGTGGACGACCACGCCCCAGGCGCTGGGCATCTCGTCCGACTCGCCGTGGTGGATCTTCACGGTGCTGACGGCGACCGGCATCGCCGTCGGGCTCGTGGTGTGGCTCGTGCCCGGCCATGCCGGCCCCGACTCCGCGACCACAGAGCTCGCCGCGAAGCCGCTGCAGCTGTGGGTGCTGCCCGGACTCGTCGTCGTCGTGGTCCTCAGCCTCGCGGGCGGCGTGAGCCTGGGACCCGAGAACCCGATCATCGCCGTCAACGTCTCTCTCGCGATCGCGCTCGTCGCGCGCGTCGCCAAGGCGGTGCCTCCCGAGCTGACCGCCGCGCTGGCAATCTCCGCCACGATCGGCGCGCTGTTCGGCACCCCGGTCGCCGCAGCGCTCGTCTTCACCGGCATGGTCGGCGAATTCAAGATGGGCGGATCGCTCTGGGACAAGCTGTTCCTCCCGCTCGTCGCGGCCGGAGCCGGGTCGGTGACGACCTTCCTCCTCGGCGGCGGGTTCGGGACGGCGACGCCCCTCGCCCCCTACGGGACACCGCAGCCGTTCGATCTGCTGCTCGGAGCGATCGTCGCCTGCGCGGCTGCGGCCTTCGGGGTGGTCGGGATCTACCTCTTTCCCCTGGTGCACCGCGCCTTCCACGCGCTGCGGCATCCGATGCTCTACATCACGCTCGGCGGTGTGGTGCTGGGTCTGCTGGGCATGATCGGCGGGCCGATCACGCTGTTCAAGGGACTCGAGCAGAGCGGCGAGCTCCTCGCCGACCCCGACGCGTATCCACCCGGTCAGCTGACGGTGATCCTGCTCGTCAAGATGGCCGCGCTCGTCGTGGCGGCATCTGCCGGCTTCCGCGGCGGCCGCATCTTCCCGGCCGTGTTCCTCGGGGTCGCGGCCGGGCTGCTGGGCGGCGCGCTTCTGCCGGGTCTGCCGTTGTCGCTCGCGGTCGCCTGCGGAGTGCTCGGCGTCGTGCTGGCGATCGCCCGCGACGGCTGGGTGGCGCTCTTCGTGGCCGTCGCGATGGTCGGTGACGTGACCGTGCTGCCGATGCTGTGCATCATCGTGCTGCCCGCCTGGCTCGTCGTCACGGGGGCACGCGAAATGCTCATCACGCCCACCGACCTCGCACGGGAGCGCCCGGAGGCCTCACTCCCCTGGTCTGGATCCCGCTCAGCGGGCTGATGGCTCGTGGCGCGCGTCCTGCGCCAGGGCGGCGGCGTTGCGGATGAACAGCACGATCCAGGTGAAGACCAGGATGCCGGCGACGAGCTCGACGGCCGTCAGCGTGTAGTAGCCGACGAAGAAGAACACCGCGAGCAGCAGCGTGACCGCGAGGAACAGCCAGCCGAGGGCGACGAAGGCCCGCGGCATCGACGGGATCCACCGCGGCAGGGCGATGACGAGCACGCCGTACGCGACCACCATGCCGGACGCGACGCCGGTGTGGAGCCCGAAGAACTGATCCACGGGGAACAGGCCGACCATGCCGAGGAACACGCCGACCACGATGAGCGTGAGGCGCACACGGGCGATGCCCTTCGGATGGGTGGTGGGGATGCCCCGTGTGGAGTACCGCGCGAGCGTGGTCACGAGAAAGCCCGCCACGATGATCGTGATGTTGAAGGCGAACGCCGACACGTTCGAAGACATGCCGAGAGCGCTCAGGTTGTCTTTCCACCAGTCCGGGTCGCTGGCGGTGAGCATGCTGGCGAGCACGCCGAAGACGAGGAACACCGCGAGGACGACCGCGAGCAGCTGCAGATCCATGTGGGTCGCGGAGTAGAACGCGAGGTAGGCCGTCATCGCCGAGGTCGCGCCGGAGAGGATGAGCACGGCCAGCGGGAACACCTCCGCCCCGATGAACGCGTCCTCGAGGATCACTGCCAGCAGCGTCCAGCCGAGGAGCGCGATGACGGCGTGGGCGAAGGCCAGTGCGGCGACGTCGACGTAGTCGAGCGGCGTGAGGCGCCGGTGCACACCCTGACGGTGGGCGAGGATCCGGCCTCCGATCACCGCGAGGAATGCCACGATCCCGGCCGCGATCGCTGCGAATTGGCCCGCCGAGCCCGGACCGGAGATCGGGGCCGGCTGGAAGCCGAACGCGACCATCGCCGCGATGGCCACGATGACGAACGAGACCGCGCCCACGCCGAGCGCGAGCGACTCGAGCGAGCGCTCGCTGAACCGGTCGAGCACGCGTGGCGGGCGGTGAGTCTGCGGGTGCCCCTCGGGCGAAGGCAGATCGAGCGAAATCTGGGTCATGACTGTCTCCGTGCGGGGTGCGATCGGGTCGGGTGGAGCGGATGGATCAGGAACGCGGGAGCGGATCGCGGGCGGCCGAGGCCGGGTTGGCCGTGCGATCGCCCGAGAGCCATCGCAGCCACAACGAGCCCGGATCGCCCTCGAGCACGAGGGCCCGGACGAACAGGGTGAGGGGGATGGAGAGGATCGCGCCGAGCGGGCCGATCACGAACGTCCAGAAGATCACCGAGAAGAAGCTCAGCGTGAGGCTGAGGTCGACGGCGTCGCTCACGAACTTCGGCTGCACCAGCACCTGCAGCACGACGTTGACGACGCTGTAGATCGCGATCACCGCGAGCAGCATCGGCCATCCGCCGACCACGAAGCCCAGCACGGCGGGCGGGATCAGCCCGAGCACGAAGCCGATGTTCGGCACGAAGTTGGTGACGAAGGCGAGCACAGCCCACACGATGGGCGCCGGCACGCCGAGCGCCCAGAGTGCCAGGCCGTCGATGATCGCCACGACGGCACCGAACGACGCGTTCACGACGTAGTAGCGACGGATGCCGGTGTTCAGGCGTCCGATCCGGGCCAGCGCGGGCCGACGGGCTGCGCCGAACACGCGCTCGGCGTCGCGATACCGCGCCGCGTCCGCGGCCATGAAGATGATGTACGACACGACGAAGAAGAGGGCCGTCGCGACGCCGATCACCGTGCCGCCGACGCTGGAGGCGAGACGGACGATCGCCGAGGGGTCGAGGACGGAGGCCGCGGCATCCGTCGCCTCCTGATCGAGTCCGGCGGACTGCAGCCAGGCCAGGAAGCCGTCGAGGCTGGAACGCAGCTGGTCGAGGTAGTCGGCGACGAGCCGGGCGAACTGGACCCCCGCGACCCACAGCAGGAGGCCCATCACCACGAGTACGAGGTAGGCGACCAGGATGACGGCGGTGGTGCCGGTCCAGCGAGGCCAGCCGCGGCGCTCGAGCGGCCGGCGGACGGGCTCGCAGATGACGACCAGCACCACCGCGAGCGCGAGCGGCCCGATGAGGCTTCGAGCGAAGTACACACCGGCGAGCACCACCACGGTCGTCGCGAGCACGACGAGTACGCGCAGCCCCGGCGAGAGGGCGGGGGGCGGAGCGGCGGGCGCGGGGCGGGTCACGCGGTCAGGCTACCGCCCTTACGAGCGACGGGGCGCAGTGCCACACTGGGCGCATGTCAACGACCGTCGAGTCGCCGATCGGGCGCACGTGGGCCCCTCTGCCGTCTTATGCCGACCATGTCGCGGAAGGCCGCGCTGCGCGGGAGCAGAATCCTCGCGAGGCGCTCGCCGAGCTGCCGACGAACGACCGTGATCCGATGGGCATCCTGGACGCCCAGGACGCCGACCGGGTTCCGGAGCTCGTTCCCCTGCGCACCGAGCGCATGGCGGCGAGCGCCTTCGCGTTCTACCGCGGAACCGCCGCCCTCATGGCCGCCGACCTCGCCCGCTCACCGAGCAGCGGCGTGAGCGTCGGGTCGTGCGGCGACGCGCACGTGTCGAACTTCGGGCTGTACGCGTCACCTCAGCGGACGCTGGTCTTCGACCTCAACGATTTCGACGAGTCCGCGTGGGCGCCGTGGGAGTGGGACGTCAAGCGACTGGTCGCCAGCATCGTCATCGCCGGGCAGTCGACCGGGCGCACCGACTCGGTCATCCGCGAGGCGTCGCTCGATGCGGTGCGCGTCTACGCGCGCTCCATCGGCGCGGGCGCCAAGCGCAGCCCGCTCAAGCGCTACTACGACCGCTTCGACGCCCTGGCCGCCGAGCGAGCCGTGGACGACCAGACGCGCGCCGCCATCGACTCCGCGATCAAGGAGGCGGAGAAGCGCACCGGCGCGCGTGCCGCGAAGAAGATGACGCAGCTCGACGCCGAGGGTCGGATCGTCTTCGTCGAGGCGCCGCCGACGATGACCCACATCGACGCCGAGTCGGAGGAGCGCGTCCTCCGCGTCTTCGACCAGTACGTGCAGACGGCGAACATCGACATCCGGGCGCTGCTGCAGAAGTACCGTCTGTCGGACATCGCCCTGCGCGTGGTGGGAGTTGGCAGCGTCGGAACGCGATGCTTCGTGATCGCCATGCAGGACGGAGACGACGGCGTCCTGCTGCTGCAGGGCAAGGAGGCGGGCAGGAGCGTGCTGATCGAGCACGGGAAGGCCGAGCAGCCGGAGTCCGTCTCCCGGTTCATCGACCAGTACGGCGACGGCGGGCGTGTGGTCGGGATGCAGCGCATCCTCCAGGCCGTGTCGGACCCGTTCCTCGGCTTCGTGGGCCGCACGACGTACGGGGCGCAGCGGGACTTCTACGTCCGTCAGTTCCGCGACAAGAAGGGCGGGTTCGACATGGACGCACTCGACGACAAGGGGTTCCTCTGGTACGCCGACGCCTGCGCGGCGACCTTGGCTCGCGCGCACGGCCAATCCCCTGCCTCCGCCGCCGTGGCGGGGTATCTCGGAGGGGGCCGCGTCGCGGGCGAGGCGATCCTCGAATGGGCCTCCGCGTACGCCGACCTCTCCCGCGCGGACTGGCAGCTGTTCCGGACGCACCGCGGCGTGGAGGCGGCTGCCTGACGGGGCTCAGCGAGCGCGAAGGCCGTCTCTGCGCACGCGCAGCGAGGCGACCAGCATCTCGAGCCCGATCTCGAAGGCGGCATCGCTGCGCTCGGCGCCGCGGGCGGCATCCGTGATCAGTCGCCCGAGAGTCGTCGTGGGAGTGTCCGGTTGCCACACCTCGGCGGGAGAAGCGAGGTCGAGGCCGAATCCGATGGCGTAGGCGTCCACGATCGCGACGATCGCCAGCACTTCGCCGTCGGGGACGCCGGCGTCGACCAGCGCGGTGGCCAGATGGTCGTACTGAGCGATCACACCCGGGTCGGTGATGGTCTTCCCGACGATGAGCGGGACGATGAGCGGATGCTCGGCGTACAGCCGCCGCAGGGCCCGCACGGTGCCGGTGATCACGGTCTCCCAGTCCCCCGTCACCGCCGCCGGCAGGTAGCGCCGCGAGAGGCGACCGCGCATGAGCTCGATGATGGCGTCCTTGCCGTCCACGTGGTTGTAGAGGGACGACGGCGTGACGCCGAGACGGCGCGCGAGCGCGTTGACGCCGAACTGCTCGCCCGAGTCGGCGAGCTCGATGGCGGCGTCGGCGATGAGCTCGACTGACAGCAGGTTCACTCTGGGCCTCGGCATTCGTCCTCCATGAGGCAGAATAACGAATGGTATTCGTTTAGCGGACCGCGAGGCGGTTCCGGGCACAGGGAGGTTCCCGCATGACCGCGACGGTCTACACCGGAGGGCGCATCTTCACCGCGGGGGCGGAGCCCTGGGCCGAGGCGCTCGTCGTCGACGGCCAGACGGTCGTGTTCGCGGGCGACACCGCGCGCGCGACGGCCGCGGCAGGACCGGATGCCGCCACCATCGACCTCGACGGCCGCCTGCTGCTGCCGGGCTTCACCGACGCGCACACGCATCTCGTGATGATGGGCGAGGCGCTCGGTCGGGTCGGGCTCACCGACGCGCGCACGCTGGAAGAGATCCAGGAACGCCTGCGTACGGCGCGTGCGGCGAAGCCGGGGGCCGCGCGGCTGCTCGGCCGCGGCTGGCTCTTCGACTCGGTGCCCGGCGGCGTCCCCACGGCCGCCATGGTCGACGCGGCCGTGGCCGACGTGCCGGTGTACCTCGACGCCAACGACTACCACTCGTGCTGGCTCAACTCGGCCGCCCTCGCCGAGGTCGGGATCACGCGCGAGACCCCCGACCCGCTCGGCGGCCGCATCGGGCGCGACGCCGACGGCGAGCCCGACGGCATGCTGTACGAGACCGCCGCCCAGGCCCACGCGTGGGCGTTCCTGGCGGAGCAGACCGACGACGCCGACCGGGACGCGGCGGTCGAGCGCACCCTCGCCGCCTACGCGGCGACGGGCGTGACCGGGGCGGTCGACATGGCGTTCGACGAACTCGGGCTCGCCGCGTTCCGGCGGGCGGCCGAACGCCGCGGCGGGCGCCTGCCGCTCCGGGTCGCGGCGCATTGGTTCGTCGAGAACACCGGCGACGAAGCGGCGAACCTCGCGCAGGTCGCGCGCGCCGTCGAGCTCGCCGAGACAGTGCGATCGCCGTGGCTGCGGATCGTCGGCATCAAGCTCGTGGTCGACGGCGTCATCGATGCGTGCACGGCCGCGATGCGGCATCCGTATTCCGACGGGTCGAACGCCGAGCCGATCTGGCCGCTCGCCGACATGAAGCCCGTCGTCGCCGCAGCCGATGCCGCGGGCCTGCAGGTGGCACTGCACGCGATCGGCGACCTCGCGAGCGACATCGCCCTCGACGCGCTCGAGCACGCGGCGGAGGCCAACGGCTCCCGGGCGCGCCGGCACCGCATCGAGCACCTCGAATACGCGGCTCCCGGCACGGCCGAGCGGATGGCGCGGCTGGGCGTCACCGCGTCGATGCAGCCCGTGCACGCCGACCCCGCGATCTTCGACAACTGGGCCGCGATGCTCGGCGACGAGCGGGTCGACCGCGCCTTCGCGTGGCCCGAGTACGTCGCGGCAGGTGCGCTGCTCGCGTTCTCGACGGACGCGCCGACCGCGCCCCACGAGGCCCTCCCCAACATGTACATCGCGGCGACGCGCAGGTCGGCCCTCGACGGGTCGTTCGCTCCGCGGCATCCGCAGTTCGCACTGCCGCTCGAGCAGGCGCTCGCTCACGCGACGAGGGATGCCGCGGCCTCCGTCGGCGACGGCGCCACGCGCGGGCGGCTCGAGGCGGGC
>NZ_MWLP01000112.1:0-9239 GCF_010634885.1 Microbacterium sp. B35-04
GCAGCTCGCCGGCGGCTGAGCCGCGCTCACGTCACGAAGCTCGAGAGCCTGACCGGAGCGCCGCGCGCAGCGGCCTCCGGTCGGGCCGTTTCGGAGGGAATGCGATGACGGATGTGCGGATCGACTTCGACGCGATGAGCGCGAGCCGGCACGCGTACGCCAACATGCGGACGATGCTGGAAGACGCCACCGGCGCGCTCGCGAACGTGTCGGGTTCGGCGGTGCCGCAGGACGAGCTGCGTCGGCGACTGGAAGACCTTCACGAGTCGTGGGGTGGCGGCATGAAGAAGCTCGCGCGCTACGCGGAGGACGCCGGTGCCGGTCTCGAGGGCATCCTCGAGGCGTTCCAGGGACTCGACTCCGAGCTCGGCGCGAGCATGGTGCCGCAGGAAGGAAGCTCGGCGTGACCGATTTCACCGCGCTCGGCTTCGACCCCGCACCCGGCGACATCGCGACGCTCGAGGGTCATCTCGACGCCCTGTCGGCGGGCTGCGACGGCGTCGGCGACGCGCTGGCGATGCTCGACGGTGGCGACGACGCCGACTGGGTCGGCCTCTCCGCCACCGCGTTCCGCGCCTCCATGAGCGAGGACTTCCGTCCGCAACTGTCGGACACCGGCGAGGCCCTGCGCACCTCGCGCGACGCGCTTCGCACCTGGACCACACAGCTCACCTCCTTCCAGCAGCGCGCACGCGTGCTCGCCGAAGAGGCGGATGCCGCCGCCACCCGGATCGCGTCGTGCGAGAACGCACATGCCACCGCTGTGGAGCACAAGGACGATGACGACGCCGATCCCGACGCGGTGTCGGATGCGGCGCTCGCGCTCGGCAGCGCCGGCGCCGAGCTCGACCAGATCCGTGCCGAGGCGCGGTCTCTGAAGACCGAGGTCGACGACGAGGCCGCCGCGGCCGCTCGTTCGCTGAACGACGCCGGCGGCATCCTCGACGGCTACGCGGGCAACGCGTTCTCGAACTTCTTCGGCGACGCCGGGGAGTGGCTCGCCGACACCGGCGCCTGGCTCATGGACAACGTGGTGCCGATCCTCGAGGACATCCTCCGGGCGGCGCTTCCGGTCATCGCGATCCTGTCGCTCTTCTTCCCGGCGCTGGGCGCGGTCGCCCTCGTCATGTCGGGCATCCTCGTCGCGATCGACGGGCTTCAGGCGCTCACCGGACGCGGGGACTGGACGGACTTCGCGGTCGGCGCGCTCGGCATGCTCGCAGGCGGCGCCCTCGGCATGGCGGCGAAGTCGCTCATCGGTCCGGGTGGGCAGGTGCTGATCCCCTCGATCCAGCGCATGACCCCCGCGCTGGCCGGCGGCGGGACCGCGGCCGGATCGCTCGCCGTCGCGCTCAACGTGAACATGCAGAACCTGGTCTCGAACACCTACTGGACGATGTCGCAGGCCAAGGACGCGCACGACAACGGACAGAGCTTCGTCGAGAGCCTGAGCGGTCCGTGGCAGAACCTGGGGGAGCGCGTGGACAACACGATCCGCGGCAACGGACCCCGCACCGACGAGGAGCTCTGACCCCATGACCCCGACGACCGGTGACCGCGTCTGGCAGCGCCTGCCGCAGGGCTGGATCGAGTTCCGGGCGTTCGGCGATCGCACCCCCGACGAATGGCTGGAGTGGTATCTCGCGAGCGGTGAGGGCTGGCTCCCGGACGAGGCGCGGACGGCGATCGTCGAGGGCTTCCGTTCCGGCGTCGCCGCCTTCGCGGGGACCGACTTCGACTTCGCGGGCGTCTCGCTCACCGCGGGCGAGCGACCCGCCGCGTCGTTCCTCTGCACCAATGTCGTGCGCGCGGCGCCGGGCGTCGAGGTGCCGGCCACGGCATTCCATCGGCTGTTCCCCCTCGTGCGCTTCGGCGAGGACGCGGGCGCCGAGACCTTCACCGCGCCGGACGGCCGCGTCGGGACCGTCGCCAGTGGCCGGCTGCTCACGGGCGGCATCCCGAACGTGGCGACCGTCGGCGAGCTGCTTCTGCCGGATGACGGCGGAACCGTCCTCGTCATGGGGATGTGCTCGGACCCGTCGCAGCGGGCAGAGCTGGCACTGCTGACCGCCTTCGTCCTGTCGACCACGCAGGTGCTGCCCGAGGGTGTCGAGCCGGCGCTGCCGGTGGCCGATTCCGGCGCCGCGCAGCGCACCGCGTAACCTGACGTGCATGGCTTTCACCCTCATCCGGCCGGAGTCGCGCCCCTGGATCGGCGGTGCGCCGGCGGATGACGTCACCGTCGCGGAGGCCGACCGTGTCGCGCTGCTTCTCCGCGGCGACTACCAACGGTGGTCGCGATGGGCGTTCGGGCTCGCCGCGTTCGTCGTCACCGCGGTCGGCGTGTTCGTCGGCGTGGGGATGGTCGATGCGATCGTGCAGCTGGGACAACCCCCGGCGCTCATGGACCTCGTGGTGACGGTCGTCGCCGCGATCCTCGCCGGGATCGCGGTCACTGCGCTCGTGCGGCTGTGGCTCACCGGACGTGCGCTCACGACGAGCGCCGCCGCGTGGCTCCGCGCACCGTTCCGGGCAGGTTCGCGGCAGCGCCGCGCCGGGGGGTGGGTGCAGGCGCGAACCGTCTATCTCGAGCCGCGCAACCTCGTGAGGCTGCTGACGTCCTCGCTGGCGTTCCTCACCGCGATCTTCGGCATCGCAGCCGCGGTTCGCGACCTCGCGGGGGGTGACTTCAACGGCTTGTCGGCCGCCGCGTGCCTGATCGGCCTGATCGCGCTCGCGTGCGGGCTCGGCCAAGCGGGCGGTGTGCTCCGCATCGGAGCCGGGATCGCGGAGGGCGATCCGCTCTGGAGCCGCATCCGCTCCGCCTTCGCCCCACGCTGAGGTGCCGTCCGCCCCGGAGCGGCCGAACAGCCGTGTCCGATTTCCGCCAGCGGGTGTCGGGGGAGCGTGTCAGGCTAGGGACATGAGCCTGACCATGACGGCCGACGCGGCGGGCGTCGCATCCATGTCATTCGATGAGCGCTACCGCGCGATCGACTCGCGTGATGTCCGCTTCGACGGGCAGTTCGTCACGGCGGTGCGGTCCACGGGCATCTACTGCCGTCCGAGCTGCCCCGCACGCACGCCCAAGCCCTCGAACGTGACGTTCTACCCGACGAGCGCGGCCGCGCACGAGGCGGGCTATCGGGCCTGCAAGCGCTGCCTGCCCGAAGCCGCGCCGGGGTCGCCGCAGTGGAACCTCCGCGGCGACACCGCCGGTCGCGCCATGCGGCTCATCGCCGACGGCGTCGTCGAGCGCGAGGGCGTCCCCGGCCTCGCTCGGCGGCTCGGATACTCCCCGCGGCACCTCACGCGACTGCTCACGACCGAACTCGGCGCCGGGCCGCTGGCACTCAGCCGTGCGCACCGGGCGCAGACGGCCCGCATGCTGCTCGTCGGCACCGACCTGCCGGCCGCCGACGTCGCGTTCTCGTCGGGGTTCGCGAGCGTGCGCCAGTTCAACGACACCGTCCGGGAGGTGTTCGGGATGCCGCCGCTCGAGCTGCGCGCGCGACGCCGGCCGGCGCGGCCCGGCGAGCGACACGACGCCGCCGCCGCACCCACGGCGCCCGGGGTCACGATCGACCTCGCACTCCCGCACCGCGGTGCGCTCGACGCCGCGGGACTGTTCGCATGGATGGCGGCCCGTGCGGTACCGGGTGCCGAGGCCGCCACCGCCTCGACCTTCGCCCGCACACTGCGACTGCCGCACGGGCCTGCGTGGTTCGAGCTGCGCCTCGACGACCTGGGCCGCGTGCGGCTGCGCGCCGCGCTGACGAACCTCGTCGACCTCTCGACCCTCGTCACCCGCGCACGTCGCCTCTTCGACCTCGATGCCGACCCGGACGCGGTGGACCAGTCACTGGCGCGGCATCCCGAGCTCGCGCCGCTCATCGCCGCGCTGCCCGGCATCCGGGTTCCGGGCGCTGCCGACCCGCACGAGATGCTCATCCGCGCGATGGTCGGCCAGCAGATCACGGTCGTCGCCGCACGGACTGCCCTCACTGCCCTGACCGCGGCGCTCGGCGAGGAGGTGCCCGCCTTCGCAGGGATGCTCCCGGCTGCGGGCGCGGCCGCCGGGGCGAGCTCGACGAGCGCGGAGGCGCAGGCGGCGGGCGAGGCATCCACCCCCGTCCGCCTGTTCCCGACGATGGCGGCGATCGCGGAGCGCGGCCACGAGGTGCTGCGCGGTCCCGCCGCCCGCATCCGCGCGATCACGGGTGCCGCGACCGCGCTCGCCGACGGCACGCTCACACTCACCCCCGGCGACGACGGCGCCGAGCAGCGCGCCGCGCTCCTGGCGATGCCCGGCATCGGCCCGTGGACGGCCGACTACGTGCGCATGCGCGTGCTCGCCGATCCCGATGTCTTCCTGCCCGGCGACGTCGCGGTGCGCTCCGGCGCCGCCGCGATCGGCCTTCCCGCCGAGCCCCGGGCGCTCGACGCCTGGGCCGCCGGCACCGCGCCGTGGCGCAGCTACCTCACCGCGCACCTGTGGCGCGCGGTGCCGCCCAAGGCATCCATCTCCCGCGCGACCACCGCCTCATCCCTCAAGAACGCCGCCCCATCCGAGAAGAACACCGGCCCGTCCGACAACACCACCGGAGGCATGTCATGACCACCGCGACCATCCAGACCATCGACACCCCCGACGGTGCCTTCACGATCCTCTCCGACGACTCCGCGCGCGTGCTCGCCTCGGGCTGGACCGCAGACCCCGCCACGATCCTGGCCCGTCTCGCGGCGCGCGATCGTCCTTCGGCCGTCGAGGCCGGACGGACGGATGCCGCCGCCGCCGTCGTCGCGTACTACGACGGCGATCTCACCGCCATCGACGACGTCGCCGTGTCGCAGCAGGGCACCGCGATGCAGCTTGCCGGGTGGGATGCGCTGCGCCGCATCGCTCCGGGCCGCCCGTTGACGTACAGCGAGTTCGCCACGGAGCTCGGGTCTCCGAGCGCGGTGCGTGCCGCGGCTTCCATCTGCGCCCGCAACGCCCCGGCGCTCTTCGTCCCCTGCCATCGCGTGCTGCGCACCGACGGCACGCTCGGCGGGTTCGCGTGGGGGCTGCCGGTCAAGCAGCGGCTGCTCGACCGTGAGGCGGGTGTTCCGGCGCTCGTCGCCTGAGTCCCCGACATCCCGGGCCGTCCGCTGGCGGTCCGGGATGCCGTGCGTGTGGTGGGCACTCCGCGAGCATCTTCCGGGGAGGCGGAAAGCGCTTGTTGTGTTCAGCGATCTCCCAGGTATACGCTGGAGGGCTGGCGTGTCGTTTCGGCGATCGCCGGTCCCCGTCCCACGTTCAAGGAGGAAGCCATGTCTCAGGCCGTCGTCACCACGAAGCCGATTGTCTTCCTGCCTGTTCTCGGGACGCTGCGCGTCGCCCTCGAGGGATAGTCCCCGGGCCGACCTCCGCCGATCCGCCGCGTCCGCGGCGCCGCCGCTCGCCACACCGCGCGGCATAGGATCACGAGCTCCCGCGTTCTGGCGCACAGGACGCCTTTCCGGCGACCCCGCACGCTGTCTGTGCGGTGCGCCGTTCCCGCCGTTCCCGCGGCATCGACACACCCCCGCCACACCACTCGTCAAGGATCATGACTACGTCTTCCGCTGAGAGACTCTCCACTCCCCGCGCGCTCGCGCGCCTTCTTCCCTTCGCCAAACCCGTGCTGCCGCGACTGACGATGGGCGCCGTCAGTGCGCTCTTCGCCAGCCTGCTCGCACTGGCCATCCCGCTCGTGCTCGAGCAGATCGTCCAAGGCCCCATCGCCTCGGGCGACGTCACCGCGATCTGGTGGGGGGCGGGAGCGATCCTGCTCCTCGGCCTCGCCGAAGCCGGCATGGTCTGGCTGCGCCGGTGGTTCGTGCTCGCGCCCGCGACCCTGGTCGAGTACGACCTGCGCCAGACCTTCTACTCGCGCCTGCAGCGCCTACCGGTCGCCTTCCACGACCGCTGGCAGTCGGGTCAGCTGCTCAGCCGCATGATGCAGGACATCAGCATGCTGCGCCGCTGGCTCGCGTTCGGTCTCGTGCTGCTCGTCGTGAACGTCCTCACGATCGCCGTGGGAACGGCGCTGCTGTTCCGCTGGCACTGGCTGCTCGGCACCATCTTCCTCGTCACCTCCGCGCCGCTCTGGTACGCGGGCTACCGGTTCGAGAAGTCCTACGGAACGCTCGCACGGCAGTCCCAGGACCAGGCGGGCGACCTCGCGACCTCCGTCGAGGAGAGCGTCCACGGCATCCGCGTTCTCAAGGCGTTCGGCCGGGGCAAGCATGCGCTCCAGCAGTTCACGCGCCAGGCCGAGACGCTGCGCGAGACCGAGCTGCGCAAGGCGCGCGCGGTCGGCTGGATCTGGTTCTGGCTGGTGCTGCTCCCCGACATCGCGTTCGCACTGTGCCTGGGTGCGGGCATCTACCTGACGGCGATGGGGCAGCTGCAGGGCGCGGAGCTCATCGCGTTCTTCGCGATGGCCACCGTGCTGCGCTGGCCGATGGAGTCGATCGGCTTCCTGTTCTCGTTCCTGCTGGACGCGCGCACCGCGACCGACCGCCTCTTCGAGGTGTTCGACGAGGAGAACACGATCGTCGACCCCGAGAACCCGGTCTCGATCGAGCGTCCGCAGGGCGAGCTCGTCTTCGAGGGCGCGCACTTCCGCTACCAGGATGCGGCGTCCCACGAGCGGGATCTGCTCGACGGCGTCGACCTGGTGCTCCGTCCGGGGGAGACCATGGCGCTCGTCGGCCTGACCGGCTCGGGCAAGACGACGCTCACGACGCTGCCGACGCGCCTCTACGACGTGACCGGCGGGCGGGTCACGCTCGACGGCGTGGACGTGCGCGACCTCACGCTCAAGGAGCTCCGCCGGCACATCGGCATGGCGTTCGAGGACGCGACGCTCTTCTCGCAGAGCGTGCGGGACAACGTGCTGCTCGGGCGCGAGGACCTCGTCCCCGGCAGCGACGAAGCCGAGCACGTGCTGCGCGAGGCGCTCGGTGTCGCACAGGCGGGGTTCGTCGACGATCTGCCCGACGGCGTCGACACGATCATCGGCGAAGAGGGGCTGTCCCTCTCGGGCGGTCAGCGTCAGCGGCTCGCGCTCGCGCGCGCCGTCGCGGCTCGTCCGGCCGTCCTGGTGCTCGACGACCCGCTGTCGGCGCTCGACGTCGACACAGAGGCGCTCGTCGAAGACGCTCTGCGCCAAGTCCTCTCCGAGACGACCGCGCTCGTCGTGGCGCACCGCCCCTCGACCGTCATGCTCGCCGATCGCGTGGCGCTGCTGGAGGCCGGGTGCGTGACGGCGGTCGGCACGCACTCCGAGCTGCTGCGCACCAGCAGCCACTACCGACACGTGATCTCGAGTCTCGAGGTCGAGGAAGCACGCATGCAGGCAGCCCGACAAGCTCACGAACCGATGGGGGAGGTGACCCTGTGAGCACCACAGTGACCGGAACGAGCGGCGAAGACCGCTCCGACTACACCCGTGCCGAGAGCAAGGAGATCCGCAGGCGCTCGCTGCGTCTGCTGGGCTCGCTCATCACCCCGGTGCGCGGGCAGCTGATCCTCGCCGGCGTCGTGCTGGTGATCTCGACGGCGCTCCGCGTCGCGGGTCCCTGGCTGATCGGCATCGGCATCAACAACGCCCTGCCCGCCGCGGTGGAGCAGATGGACTGGATGCCGACGATCCTGGTCGTGCTGGTCTACCTGGCGACGGCGCTCGGCGGCGCCGCCCTCATCGGCTGGTACGTCGTGGTGGCCGCACGCCTCACGCAGGCGGTCATGCTCGACCTGCGCAAGCGCATCTTCCTGCACACGCAGCGGCTGAGCCTGGAGTTCCACGAGTCCTACACGTCTGGCCGCATCATCTCGCGTCAGACCAGCGACCTCGACACGATCCGCGAGCTGCTCGACGGCGGCCTCAACGAGCTCGTCTCGGGCATCCTGTACGGCGCCTTCACACTGGCGGCGCTGTACATGGTGGACTGGCAGTCCGGCGTGATCCTGACCGTCATGGGCATTCCGCTGTACCTGCTCATGCGCTGGTTCTACTCGCGCTCGCAGCTGGTGTACCGGGAGTCGCGCGTCATCAGCGCCAAGGTCATCGTCAAATTCGTCGAGACGATGACCGGCGTCCGCGCCGTGAAGGCCTTCCGCAAGGAGGACCGCAACGACGAGGAGTTCGGCGCCGTGGCGATGGACTACCGCGACGTGAACATGCGGTCGATCCGCCTGTTCGGCACCTTCGAGCCGGGGCTCATGGCCGTGGCGTCGCTGACCCTCGCGGTCGTGATCGCGTGGGGCGGCATCCGTGTCGTCGACGGGGCGATGGAGATCGGCTTCCTGCTGTCCGCCGTGCTCTATGTGCGGAACTTCTTCTCGCCGCTGCAGGAGGTCGCGTTCTTCCTGAACTCGTACCAGTCGGCGACGGCCGCGCTCGAGAAGGTGTCGGGCGTGCTGGAGGAGGAGCCCACCGTTCCCGACCCGAAGCACCCGGTCGACCTCTGGACGGCGAAGGGCCACCTCGAGTTCCGCGACGTGGAGTTCGGCTACGGCAACGGGCGCACCATCCTGCCCGACTTCTCGCTCGACATCCCCGCCGGGCAGACGATCGCGCTCGTCGGCACGACGGGCGCCGGCAAGTCGACGCTCGCCAAGCTCGTGTCGCGGTTCTACGACCCGACGAGGGGCGCCGTGACGCTCGACGACGTCGACCTGCGGTCGCTGCACCCGAAGGACCTCCGCCGTGCGATCGTCATGGTCACGCAGGAGGCCTACCTGTTCAGCGGCACGGTCGCCGACAACATCGCGCTCGGCAAGCCCGACGCGACGCTCGACGAGATCAAGGCCGCGGCGAAGGCGGTGGGAGCGGATGCCTTCATCGAGGCCCTTCCCGACGGCTACGACACCGACGTGAACAAGCGCGGCGGCCGAGTGTCGGCGGGGCAGCGTCAGCTGGTCTCGTTCGCGCGCGCCTTCCTCGCGAACCCGGCGGTGCTCATCCTCGACGAGGCGACGGCGTCGCTCGACATGCCCTCGGAACGGCAGATCCAGGATGCCCTGCAGACCCTGCTCGCCGACCGCACCGCGATCATCATCGCGCACCGTCTGTCGACGGTCGCGATCGCCGATCGCGTGCTGGTCATGGAGCACGGCCGCATCATCGAGGACGACGCCCCGGACGCGCTGATCGGCGGCGGCGGCAAGTTCGCCCAGCTGCACAGTGCTTGGAGGGAGTCGCTGGTCT
>NZ_MWLP01000113.1:0-4705 GCF_010634885.1 Microbacterium sp. B35-04
CACGCCCGACCTGCTGCCGTCCGACGTGACCGGCGTGACGATCTACGACCAGGCTTCGCACCGGTTCGAGTTCCACCGCGGGCCCGTGTTCGCCTCGATCGTGCTCGCCGACGAGATCAACCGCGCCTCGCCGAAGACGCAGTCGGCGCTGCTGGAGGTCATGGAGGAGTCGCGGATCACGGTCGACGGCGTCACCCATGACGTCGGTCGCCCGTTCCTCGTGATCGCGACCCAGAACCCCATCGAGCAGGCGGGCACGTACAAGCTGCCCGAGGCCCAGCTCGACCGGTTCTTGATCAAGACCTCGATCGGCTACCCCGACCTCGCGGTGGCCGAGCGCATCCTCGCCGGAGCCGCCGACCGCAACCCGTCCGCGCACCTTCCCGCCATCATCACGACGGGCGCAGTCGCCGACATGGCCGACCTCGCCGGCACCGTGCACGTCGACCCCGCCGTCCTGCGCTACACGGCGCAGCTGGCCGAGGCGACCCGTGACGACCAGGCCACCCGCGTCGGCGTCTCGGTGCGCGGTTCGCTCGCGATGATCCGCATCGCCAAGGTGTACGCAGCCGCGCAGGGGCGCCACTTCGTGCTGCCCGACGACATCAAGGTGCTCGTCGCGCCGGTGTGGACCCACCGCCTCGTGCTCGACCCGGAGGCGGAGTTTGCGGGCACGTCGGCCGAGACCGTCGTCGCGCGCGTCCTCGAGTCGATCGCCGCCCCGCAGGCGAGGTCCGCGGCCTGATGACGACGGAGGCACTCGGGCAGGCGGCGGCTACGGAGGACCGTCGCGCCTGGTATGGGCAGCTGGCGCTGGACGCGCTGCGCCGCGCCGGCGTCGTGCTCGGACGCGTGTTCGCGGTCGTGCGCCCCGCCGCCTGGGTGCTTCTCGCGGGCTCGATCGTGCTGTGGATCGCCGGGCGGTCGCTCGGCTGGTGGGAGCTGACGGTCGCGGCCGTCTCCATCGCGGTCGTGCTGCTGCTGTGCCTGCTGTTCCTCATCGGACGCACGGCTTACGACGTCTCGCTCGACCTCAACCGCACGCGCGTCGTGGTGGGCGAGCGCGCCATCGGCGCGCTGACCCTCTCGAACACCGGATCGCGCGCCATCCTTCCGTCCCGCGTGCTGCTGCCGGTCGGCGCCGGTCGCGGCATCTTCGACGTGCAGCGGCTGGCGGCCGGCGAATCCGCGGAGGAGCTGTTCGCCATCCCCACGTCGCGCCGCGCGGTCGTCAAGGTCGGGCCGGTCAGCGTCGTGCGCGGCGATCCCCTCGGTCTGTTCGAGCGCGTGCACCGTCGTGACGAGCCGGTCGACCTGTTCGTCCACCCGCGCACCGTGCTGTTCGACGGCCAGTCGCTCGGGTTCCTGCGCGACCTCGAGGGCCTTCCCGCCACCGACCTCTCGCCCGACGACGTGTCGTTCCACGCCCTGCGCGAGTATCAGCCGGGCGACGACCTGCGCCACGTGCACTGGAAGTCGACCGCGCGCACCGGCCACATGATGGTGCGCCAGTACGAGGAGACGCGCCGCTCCCACTTCGTGATCGGCCTCTCGACGAGCCCCGCCGACTATCGCGACGACGCGGAGTTCGAGCTCGCGATCTCCGCCGCCGGCTCGCTCGGCCTGCGGGCACTCCGCGACTCGCACCGCGTCGAGGTGCGGGTGCAGGAGCGCGCCCTGCCCTCCGGCACGGGCAAGCAGTTCCTCGACTCCCTCTCGGCGCTCGGTCAGTCCAAGCCGCGCGCAGGTACCGTCGTCGACCTCGCCGGCGTGGTGGCCGCGACCCTTCCCCTCGCGAGCGTCGTGGTGCTCGTGTGCGGCAGCAGGGTCGACGCCAACGACCTGCGCAGCGCCTGCAGCCGCCTCCCGTTCGGCGCGCGTGTCCTCGCGGTGGTCGCTTCTCCCGGCGAGGCCGCCCCGTCGCTGCGCCGCATCGGTGAGGCGGACGTCGTGACGCTCGGCGCGCTCGAGCAGCTGCCCAACGCGCTGCGGAAGGTCCTCGCATGACCGCCCCCGTCACTCCGCTGTCGCGTGCGGGATCCGCCCCGACGACGCGTTCCGCCGCACCGCGCGTCCCCGCGCCGCGTGCTGCACGCGAATCTGTGCCGCTGCGCCGATGGATCCTCGATCTCGGCGCCGTGACGCTGCTGCTCCTCATCCCCATCGTGGGGTTCTGGCCGACCTTCGACGGCGCGCGCTATCTGGTCGCGGCCCTCGGCGGACTGGTGCTCGGCCTGGCGCTGGGCGTCCTCGGCACGCTGTTCCGATGGGGCATCCTCCTCCTGACGGGCGCCACCGTCATCGCCTACTTCCTGTTCGGCGGCGCTCTCGCGCTGCCGAACACCACGGTCGCCGGCGTCGTTCCGACGCTCGAGACGCTGCGCCTCCTCGCCCTCGGCACTTTCATGTCATGGAAGCAGCTGCTCACCACGATCGCGCCGGTCGCGACAGACGACGGCCACCTGATCGTGCCGTTCATCCTCACGCTGGTCGTGGCCGTGCTGACGACTTCCCTCGCGCTGCGGCTGCGCAACGCGGCATGGTCGCTGATCCCCGCGGCCGCGTTCCTCGCGATCGAGATCGCGCTGGGCACCTCCGAGCCGTTCGTGCCGGTCGTCCAGGGCGTCGTGTTCGGGCTCGTCGCCGTGGTCTGGCTGGCCCTGCGCCAGGCCTGGCAGCCGCAAGCGGCGGCGATCTCGGTCGGCGAAGGCTCCGCCAGCTCGGGCGCAGGCATCCGCAGAGTGCTGTCGGGTGCGGCGGTCATCGCCATCGCCGCGGTCATCGGCATCGCCACGAGCGGGTTCGCGGCACCGACATCTCCCCGCTACGTGCTGCGTGACGTCGTGATCCCGCCGTTCGACATCCGCGAGTTCGCGAGCCCGCTGCAGTCGTTCCGCGCCTATGTCCGCGATCACCCCGAGGACGCGCTCTTCACGGCCAGCGGCCTGCCCGAGGGTGCGCGTGTGCGCCTGGCCACCATGGACGCCTACAACGGCACCGTCTACAACGTCTCGGACGAGGGCAGCGGCTCCTCGAGCGCGTTCTCGCCTGCGCGTACCAACATGTCCGCCGATGCCGAGGGCACCGAAGCGCAGGTGCACGTCGAGATCGGCGCCCTGGAGAGCGTGTGGATGCCGGATGCCGGCGCCGCGCGCAGCGTCACGTTCGACGGTGACCGGGCGGACGACCTGCGACGCACCGCGCACTACAACGAGGCGACCGAGACAGGCGTGGTGACGGCCGGCCTCGAGAAGGGCGACGCCTACACGATCGACGCGGTGATCCCCGAGGTCCCGAGCGACGAGCAGCTCGCCGACCAGGCGTTCGCACCGCTGAGGATGCCGAAGCAGGAGGGCGTGCCGGAGAGCCTCGCCGAGATCGCGTCGAAGACCGTCGCCGAGGCGACGACTCCCGTCGAACAGGTGCGCGCCCTGGAGCTGATGCTCTCGGAAGGCGGCTACTTCAGCCACGGCCTCGCCGGTCAGCCGCTTTCGCGTGCCGGGCACGGCGCAGAGAGGATCGCGACGCTGCTCGGCTCGCAGCAGATGGTGGGCGACGACGAGCAGTACGCCACCGCCATGGCGCTCCTCGCCGCACAGGTGGGCATCCCCGCCCGCGTCGTCATGGGGTTCTACCCCGAAGAGGACGCCGCCGGCGAACCGGTCTTCACCGCGACGGGCGACAACCTGCACGCATGGGTCGAGGTCGCGTTCGACGACGCCGGCTGGGTGCCGTTCGACCCGACGCCCCCCGATGACCAGGTGCCGAGCGACCAGACGACGAAGCCGAAGGCCGATCCGAAGCCCCAGGTGCTGCAGCCACCGCCGCCGCCGGCCGAGCCCGTCGACCTGCCGCCGACCGTTGCGGACGACCGCGGGTCGGAGGACGAGGACGGCCTCGACCTGGGCCTGCTGTGGACCATCGTGTCGATCGGCGTCGGCGTGCTGGGTCTCCTCGCGGTGCTGCTCGCGCCGTTCATCGTGATCGGGGCGCTCAAGGCCACCCGTCGGCGCCAGCGTCGCGACGCGGAGCGCGCGTCCGACCGCATCAGCGGCGGCTGGGACGAGCTCGTCGACCGCGCGACGGACTACGGCGCCCCGGTTCGTCCCGGCGCGACCCGTCAGGAGGAAGCGGGCGTGCTCACCGCGGCGCTCGCCGAGCCCCGCGTCGCGACGCTGGCGACCCGGGCGGATCTCGAGGTCTTCGGTCCGACCGAGCCGACGCCCGACGACATCGAGGCGTTCTGGACGCAGGTCGACGAGATCGTCGGTGGCATGGGCAAGGAGCGGTCGCTGTGGCAGCGGCTGCGCGCGCGGCTCAGCATCCGATCGTTGCTCGAGGGCACCCGCTTCGCTCTGCCGGCACGTCTCACGGCCCCGCCCCGGGCGGCGAAGCCTGCGGCGAAGGGCACGGCCACCGAGCCCGGGGCGCCCGACGACGCGCCGTCGAAGCGCGCGCTTCGCCGAACACGCAGGAGCCGCGCCGCAGAACCCACCCACCCCCCGCAGGAGACCGAATGACCACCAGCCCGCCCGTCGCCGCCCCCGCGGCGACCATCGGACGCCGTGTGGGGGCGTTCGCGATCGACCTCGGGGTCGCCTACGGCATGGCGGCGGTGCTGGTCGGGGTCGCGGTGCCCATCGTCTTCGGCGTCGGCGCGACGGGTGACTCGGCGAGCCTCGCGGTGGCCGTCGTCCTCGCCTCC
>NZ_MWLP01000114.1:0-4731 GCF_010634885.1 Microbacterium sp. B35-04
CTCGCAAGCTCGCTCAACGACCGCGTGCCTCGCTCGGTCAACGACCGGGAGGCGTCGCGGAAGGGGCTGAGCCGCTCGACGACCGCGGCGAGGTGCTCGGGCGTCGTGCCGCAGCATCCGCCGACGAGGCCCAGGCCGAACTCGCGCACGAACTGCTCGTGCGCCGTCGCGAGCTCGGCGGGCGACAGCGGGTAGTGCGCGCCGTTCGCCCCGAGCACGGGAAGCCCGGCGTTCGGCATGCACGCGACGGGCACGGTGGCGTACTTCGACAGGTGCCGCAGGTGCTCGCTCATCTCGGTCGGGCCCGTGGCGCAGTTGAGGCCGATGGCGTCGACGCCGAGCGGCTCGATCGCGGTCAGCGCCGCGCCGATCTCGGACCCCATGAGCATGGTGCCGGTCGTCTCGACGGTCACCTCGACGAAGATCGGCAGACGGATGCCGCGGCTCACGATCGCCTGTCGGCAGCCGTTGATGGCGGCCTTCGTCTGCAGCAGATCCTGCGAGGTCTCGACGAGGAACGCGTCGGCGCCGCCGTCGATGAGTCCCTCGGCCTGCAGCGCGAACGTCTGCTTCAGGTTGTCGTACGTCGTGTGGCCGAGGCTCGGGAGCTTCGTGCCGGGGCCCATGGAGCCGAGCACCCAGCGCACGCGCCCGTCGACGGACTCGGCCGCCTCGACCCGCTCACGCGCGATGCGCGCCCCCGCGGCGGCCAGCTCGGCGATGCGGTCGTCGATGCCGTAGTCGCCGAGGTTCGACCAGTTCGCACCGAACGTGTTGGTCTCGACCGCGTCGACGCCGACCTCGAGGTACGCGTCGTGGATCGCCGCGACGACATCCGGGCGCGAGACGTTGAGGATCTCGTTGCAGCCCTCGAGGCCCTGGAAATCGCCCTCGATCGAGAGGTCGTAGCGCTGCAGCATCGTGCCCATCGCCCCGTCGGCGATCACGACCCGCTCGCGTACGCCCTCGAGCAGCTGCTGCGAGCGCTCCGGACGCGGCACGCCGTCGATGTCGAGGGCGAAGCGGGGAGCGGTGGAGGCAGCGGTCACCCGCGCGAGTTTAGTCGCGGCATCCGTCCCCGCCGCCGTCCGTGACGGCTATCGACGACCTGCCGGGCCCATGCGCGGCCCCTGCCCCCGTCGGCATGTCCCGATCGATGGCCCTCATGTCCCGAAACCGGCCACAAGGAGCGGCAGGATCAGCAGAAATCGGGACATGCTCCGCGGAGACGGACACGGAGACGGCGACGGAGTCCGCAGAAGCGCGAAAGGGTGGATTGCCGCACAGGCCCCAGCCGGAGGCGTGCGGGGATCTACCCTTTCGCGCATCCGGGCAGGTCAGGCGTTCTTCGAGTCGCGCCAGCGCAGCCACGAACGGATGAGGTCGTAGTCCCAGTCGGGGCCCTGGAAGCCGAGCGTGAAGAGGCGCACACCGGCGTCGTACAGCTCGTCGGCGAACCCCTCGCCGCGCTGGTGCAGCTCGTTGGAGATGACGAGGCCCGAGGTGTCGCGCTGCTCGCGCTCGGCCCAGCGCTCGATGACGTCGAGCTTGCGGGGCAGCTCGTCGGGGCGCACGAAGCTGTGCCAGATGTCGGCGTGCCGGGCGACGAGGCGCAGCGTCTTCTGCTCGCCCTTGCCGCCGATCATGACGGGGATCTCGCGGGTGGGCGCCGGGTTGAGCGTCTGCCAGCGGGCCTCGATCCGCTCGAGCCCGGCGGCGAGGTCGTCGAGCCGGGAACCGGCGGTGCCGAACTCGTACCCGTACTCCTCGTAGTCGCGGGCGAACCAGCCGGAGCCTGTCGCGAAGATGAAGCGGCCCACGCCGTCCTTCGCCGAGATGTGGTCGACGGTGCGGGCCATGTCGGCCTGCAGATCGGGGTTGCGGTAGCTGTTGCAGTTGACCAGTGCCCCGAACTCGACGCGCTCGGTCTGCTCGGCCCACGCGGCGAGCATGGTCCACGACTCGAAGTGCAGGCCGTCGGGGTCGCCCGACAGCGGGAAGAAGTGGTCCCAGTTGAAGAGGACGTCGACGCCCATCTCCTCGAGACGCAGGACGGCGTCGCGGAACGCGGAGTACGGAGCGTGCTGGGGCTGCAGCTGCACGCCGAGCCGTACGGGTGTGTCGAGAAGAGGCATGGGCATCAGCCTAGAAGGAGGGGAGGGGTGCGAGGCGCACTCCTCCCCTCCTTCCTCTGTCGGTCACCGACGGGCGACGCCACCCCGCCGTGCCTTGATCGCGACGTCGATGATGTCCCACGCCGCGATGCCCGCGATCACGAAGCCGGTGACGACGGTCATGATCGCACCGACCTCGCCGCCCGGGATGATCGTGGCGAAGAACTCGGGGTTCAGCAGCTCGCCTCGGGCGAGGAGCACCAGCGCGGGAACCGCGACCGCCAGGGCCAGCAGCGCGTTGACCACCGCGAGCGGAACCGTCCACCGTCCTCGGAAGTACACCGCGACGCTCAGCGCGGCCTCGAGCGCCATCAGCACGAACAGCGCCGCGTAGACCCACGGCCAGAGGTCCGGGTTGAAGAACGACAGTCCGGGCTCGGTGGGGACGAAACCGATGAACCGGTCCCACAGGAGTGCCCCCGCCGCGACGACGAGGAAGACCAGGCTGGCCACCATGTCGCCGAATCCCGCACCGCTCTGTCGCGGCTCGGGCAGCATCTCGGGCTTCCAGAATCCGGCGTAGGGCTTGCGCATGCGGGCGCCGCTGCGCTCGAGGATCACGACGATCAGGATCGTCCAGAAGAAGACGTGCATCGCGACGTTGAGCATGGTGACGACGGTCGTGCCGATCACCTCGCCGATGTCAGCGCCCGAGAGGGTCTGGGCGATCGCGATGCCGAGCCCTGCGAAGGGGATCACGATCCACAGCAGCAGCTTCGTCAGCCGCCACCAGTCGAGGTAGTAGCGCGGCCCGATCAGGTACAGCTGCCGGTCGGTGTACTTCGCGGCGAGGACGTCGGGGTCGCCGAGTTCGACGAGGACGGCGCGCTCGGCCTGCTCACGCTGCTCGCCCTCGGCCACGCGGGCATCGACCTGGTCGTCGATCGAGGCGCGCAGCTCCGCGGCGAGGTCGTCGCGCTGGTCCTCCGGCACGGTGCGCATCGCGGCGTCGACGTAGCGGTCGGTGAGGGTGATCGTGCTGGTCATGTCAGTCCTCCTGGGGAAGGGCGTCGATCGCGGCGGCGATCGCGCGGAAATCGTCGGTGAGTGCGGTCGCGAGGCGCTTGCCCGCGGCGCTGGTGCGGTAGAACTTGCGAGGCCTCGCCTCGTCGGTGTTCCACTCGCTCGTGAGGTGGCCCTGCTTCTCGAGACGCCGGAGGAGCGGATAAAGCGTGTTCGCGTCGGTGGGAAAGCCGTGCGCCCCCAGCTGTTCGAGCAAGCCGTACCCGTACCCCGGCGATTCGAGCAGCCGCAGACATGCCAGCACGATGGTGCCGCGCCGCAGCTCCTGCAGGTGCGTCTCGAGGATGTCGGATTCGCTCATGCGTCACACTGTACTGTGTGTCACACACTATCGTCAAACGCACATTGTTATTGCGTATCGTCGACCAAAAGCCTGGCCCGTCGCGTGACACGCCGCGCCGCAGCATCTGTCAGCGTGAGCACCGACCCGCTTTCGCAGGAGTCGATGCCGGGGCGGCATGATGGGGACGTGAGCAACGACGCGAACCGGCCTACCCTGCACGAGCTCCTCGACACGGCGCGCGTGGTGTCGCTGCCGCTCGCGACCAGGTTCCGCGGCATCGACGTGCGCGAAGCGCTCCTCTTCGAAGGCCCCGAGGGCTGGGCGGAGTTCTCGCCGTTCCCCGAGTACGACGACGCGGAGGCATCGACGTGGCTCGCCGCGGCCATCGAAGACTCACGGATGCCGCGGCCCGCTGCCCGCCGTGAGCTCATCGCCGTCAACGCCACGGTGCCGGCGGTCGCCGCCGCAGACGTCCCCGCGGTGCTCGCACGCTTCGACGGCTGCCGTACGGCGAAGGTCAAGGTCGCCGAGGCCGGTCAGCTGCTCGCGGACGACGTCGCCCGCGTCCGCGCGGTGCGCGAGGCGATGGGTCCGGAGGGCCGCGTGCGCATCGACGCGAACGGCGCCTGGAACGTCGACGAGGCGGAGCGCGCGCTCCACGCGCTCGCCGAGTTCGACCTCGAGTACGCCGAGCAGCCGTGCGCGACCGTCGACGAGCTCGCCGAGCTGCGACGGCGCGTCAAGTACATGGACATCCCGATCGCCGCCGACGAGAGCGTGCGCAAGGCCGCCGACCCGCTGGCGGTGGCGCGCGCGGGCGCGGCCGACCTGCTGGTGATCAAGGCGCAGCCGCTCGGCGGCGTGCGGCGCGCACTCGAGATCGTGGCGGAGGCGGGGCTTCCCGCCGTCGTCTCCAGCGCCCTGGACACCTCGGTGGGGCTGTCGATGGGCGTGGCGCTTGCCGCAGCGCTCCCCCAGCTCGACTACGACTGCGGCCTGGGGACCGCGTCACTCTCCCCCGCCGACGTCGCAGACCCGCCGCTGATCCCGCGCCACGGCTCGCTGACGGTGGGCCGGGTCACGCCGGACGCCGCGCTGCTCGACGCGCATGCGGCATCCGCCGACCGCCGCCAGTGGTGGCTCGACCGCCTCGCGCGCTGCTACGAGGTGCTCGGCTCCGGGCGCTGACCAGGCGGTGGCGTGTCCGGTCGCGGCTCGGGGCGCTTCGTCTCGCTTCGCTCGCTCAACGAC
>NZ_MWLP01000115.1:0-1305 GCF_010634885.1 Microbacterium sp. B35-04
GGGGCTGGTTGCTGGGTTCGAGGGGGGTCGGGGGGGGCGGGCGGCGGCGGACGCGGGGGAGATCCGGTTGATGGCGGATGCCGCAGCCGCGGTCGCGAGGCCCGCGCAGGCGACACCGGAGCAGGGGCGGCGCGCCGAGCTCGACCGCCGCGCGCTGGTCGCGGACCTGGCAACCTCCACCCGCGTGTCGGAGTGGACCGTGACACGGCTCATGTCCGAGTCCGCAGATCTGTGCACCCGGTTCGCGGCCGGGGTGGACGCGCTGGGACGCGGGGAGATCTCCCGGCAGCATCTGTCGGTGATCCACGACATCGGCGACCCCATCACCGACGATGCGGCGCGCGCCGAGTTCCTCACCCTCGCCCTGCACCGCGCCACCAACCTGTCCCCGGGCCGCCTCACCCCGGTGCTGAAGGCGATCGCCGAACGGTTCCTGGACCGCACCCTCGCCGAACGCCACCGCGAGGCCGTCGCCCGCCGCGACATCGAGGTCGTCGACCTGCCCGACCACATGGCAGCGCTCACCCTGATCAACGACGCCACCCTGATCCACGGCATCCACGACCGCCTCACCGGCCAGGCCCGCTCCGCCGTCGCCGCACGCGAACCCGGAGACCACGCCGCCGACGACCAGGCCCCGGACGGCCAGGCCCCGGACGGCGAGGCCCCGGACGGCGAGGCTGCGGACGGCGAACCTCGCGACACCCGCACCATGGCTCAACTACGCGCCGACATCGCCACCGACCTGCTGCTCACCGCCGGACCGCAGGACTGCGTCGCCGGGTCCGGGCTCGCGGCGATCCGCGCCACCGTGCAGATCACCATCCCCGTACTCACCATGACCGGCGCCGGCACCGAACCCTGCCTGCTCGCCGGCTACGGACCCATCGACGCCGACACCGCCCGCACCCTCGCCGCCGGCAACCCGGGATGGGAACGCGTGATGACCTCCCCCGTCACCGGCGCCGTGCTCGCCGTCGACCGCTACCGCCCCGGCCCCGCACTGGACCGCTTCCTCACCGCCCGCGACGAACACTGCCGCTTCCCCGGCTGCCGCCGCCCGGTCCGCCGCTGCGACATCGACCACACCATCGACCACGCACACGGCGGCCCCACCAGCCACGACAACCTCGCCCACCTCTGCCGCCGCCACCACGTCCTGAAACACGTCACACCCTGGACCGTCGAACAGACCACCCCCGGCGTGCTCGTCTGGACCAGCCCCACCGGCCGCCCACACACCGACCGACCAGAACCCGCCATCCGCTTCGTCCCCGACGACCACGCGCAACGCCGACGACAGAT
>NZ_MWLP01000116.1:0-20672 GCF_010634885.1 Microbacterium sp. B35-04
GGCGCACACGGGCGGCTCGACGCATCTCGTCGCGGTCGCTGGCGCTCCCGCGCTCAACGACCGAAACCCGCGACCCCTCCCCCCGGGCGTGGAGCGAGCGAGGAACGAGCGAGACGAAACGCCCGCACCCGGCGCACACGAGCGGCTCGGCGCGTTTCGTCTCGGTCGCTGGCGCTCCTTCGCTCAACGACCGGTGCTCGACGCCGCCCCCGGTCGTTGAGCGAGCGAGGAACGAGCGAGACGAAACGCCCGTACCCGGCGCACACGAGCGGCTCGGCGCGTTTCGTCTCGGTCGCTGGCGCTCCCTCGCTCAACGACCGAAACCCGCGACCCCGCCCCCGGTCGTTGAGCGAGCGAGGAACGAGCGAGACGAAACGCCCTGAGCCCGCCCGCTACCCCTGCTGGGCGAGCTCGCCGTAGAGGGTGAAGATCGGCAGGTAGAGCGAGATCACCATGCCGCCGATGATGATGCCCAGGCCGACGATGAGGATGGGCTCGATCGTCGACGAGAGCTGGGCGGTGGCCGTCTCGACCTCGTCCTCGTAGAACTCGGCGATCGACGACAGCATGTCGACGAGCGTGCCCGACTCCTCGCCGACCGACACCATCTGCGGGACCATCGCTGGGAACACCTGCGCCTTGGCGAGGGGTGCGGCGAACGAGCGACCCTGGCGGATCGACTCCTGCACGTCGCGCACGGCCTCTTCGATCTTCCAGTTGTTCGACGCCTGTCCGACGATCGAGAGCGCCTGGATGATCGGCACGCCCGCGTTCAGCATCATCGACAGGTTCCGCGCGAACCGCGCGACCGCGATCTTCGTGGTCAGCTTGCCGAAGACCGGCATCTTCAGCTTGATCGGGTCGACGACCTTCCGGTACTGCAGCGTGTGGCGATTGGTGCGCCACCAGATCACGGCGACGATCACGACGAGCACGAGTGCGGGAATCATCCACCACATGTTGTTCGAGATCGTCACGAGGATCTGCGTCGGCAGCGGCAGCGAACTGCCCAGCCCTTTGAACATGCTCTCGAAGATCGGCACGACGAACGTCACCATCACGAGCACGCCGAGGATCGCGATGAAGAGCACGACGGCCGGGTAGGTGACGGCGGCGCGGATCTTGTTCTGCAGCTCGGCGTCGCGCTGGTAGTTGTCAGCGATCGAGCCGAGGGCGCTGCCGAGGAAGCCGCCGGCCTCGCCGACCTTCACGATGCTGAGCATCAGCGGCGGAAAGGTCTGCGGATGCCGCGCGAGCGCCGCCGAGAACGACGAGCCCGATTCGACATCGGCCTGCACCTGCACGAGCGCGGGCTGCAGGCGCTTATCGTCGGTCTGCTCGATGAGGATCGCAAGCGTCCGCATGAGCGGCAGGCCGGCGTTGATGAGACCGGCCATCTGTCGCGAGAACACGGCGAGTGTACGCGCCGAGACGGTCTTGGTGGCTCCCGGCAGCTTGATGTCGCGATTGAGCCCAGTGTTCGACTTGAGGGTGACCTCGAGGGGGGTGAGCCCCTGCGCCTTCAGCTTTCCCGTGACCGCGGACTCGCTCGCCGCCTCGATTGTGCCCTTCACGACCGATCCGCCGCGCGGATCGACGGCCCGGTAGACGAACTCCTGTACGACGGCCATGTCAGGCCCCCTTCTCGGGCGCCGGCAGGCCTAGTTCGGCCCACGAGTCAGCATCGTTCAGATACGCGTCGTCGTCAGAGCCGGACCAGTCGACGTCACGCGCCGTCGGGTCGACGCGGCCGCCCACGGTCGGCGACCCGAAGCGTGATCCCATGCCGATGCCCGTTCCGGCAGCGGCGTTCGCGGGGACGGACGCCGCGGCATCCGCCTGCCGCCATTCGCCGGCGTGGTGCGCCCACTCCTCGGCGTCGAGTTCGCGCGGCCTGACGTAGACGCCGTCGAGGCTCTTGGGATCGACCGCGAAGTCCATGGCGACGTTGCGGGCGATGGTGCCGTCGGAGACGAGACGACGAAGGTCCTGGTCGAGCGTGTGCATGCCGAGCTCCGAGCCCGCCTGCATCGCCGAGTAGATCTGCGCGACCTGACCCTCGCGGATCATGTTGGCGACCGCCGGGGTGTTGATGAGCACCTCGGTGGCGATCGTGCGGCCGTTCGTCTGCGCGAGCGGCAGCAGCGTCTGGCTGATGATGCCCTGCAGCGTGTCGCCCAGCTGCGTGCGGATCTGGTGCTGCTGGTCGGCAGGGAACACATCGATGATGCGGTTGATGCTCTTCGCGGCGCCCTGCGTGTGCAGGGTCGAGAGCACGAGGTGTCCGGTCTCAGCCGCCGAGAGTGCGGTCGAGATCGACTCGGGGTCGCGCAGCTCGCCGATGAGCACCACATCGGGGTCCTGCCGCAGCACGCGACGCAGGGCCTCGGCGAACGAGTTGGTGTCACGCCCCACTTCGCGCTGATGGATCAGTGCGCGCTTGGACTGGTGGTGGAACTCGATCGGGTCTTCGATCGTGATGATGTGCGCCGGCACCAGCTGGTTGACGATGTCGACCATCGCCGTGAGCGTGGTCGACTTGCCCGACCCGGTCGGGCCGGTGAGCAGCACGAGCCCGCGCGGGCGCAGCGCGAGATCGCGGGCGATCGCCGGAGCCCCCAACTCCTCGAGCGAGTACACCCGGTCGGGGATGTAGCGCAGGGCTATCGCGATCGACCCGAGCTGGCGGTACACGTTCGTGCGAAAGCGTCCGATGCTGGCCGTGGCGTGGGCGAGGTCGACCTCGCCGTGCTCCAGGAACTCCTGGCGCTGACCGTCGCCCATGAGCTCGAACGCCGTGCGCTCCACCCACTCCTCCGACAGCGCGTCGGGGTAGCCGGGCACGGGCACGAGGTCGCCGTCCACCCGGAACAGCGGAGGCGCTCCTGCGGTGATGTGCACATCCGAAGCTCGCGCGCGCGCCCCGCGAGCGAGGAGGGTCTCGAAGTCCAGGTCTTCCATGGCCGTCACCCTTC
Source organism: Microbacterium sp. B35-04 (assembly GCF_010634885.1). Taxonomy (NCBI): domain Bacteria; kingdom Bacillati; phylum Actinomycetota; class Actinomycetes; order Micrococcales; family Microbacteriaceae; genus Microbacterium; species Microbacterium sp. B35-04. The sequence continues at coordinate 2,976 of NZ_MWLP01000116.1, forward strand.
CGTGTCCACGAAGGTCAGCGCCGAGATCTGCACGTCGAACGTGCCCTCGCCGCTCTGCGTCGTGGTCGCCGTGATGCTGTTGAGCAGGCGCGGCCCGGCGCGCAGCGCGTCCAGAAAGGCGGTGGCTTGCGCCATGTCGGCCGCCTGCGCACTGATCACGAAATCGACCTGCTGGCGCCCGGCATTGATGATCGGGTCGACGGGGGCCGCGGCATCCGTCGTTCCGGTCGTGGTGTCGGTCGCGGCCTCGGTCGCCTCCGGTGTCGGGGCGGGAACCGGCGCGACCGCAGCCGCGTCGCCTTCGGTAGCGCCCGTGCGGGCCGTGAACGCGACCTGCTCGCCGGCGGTGATCGCGGTGAGGGAGACTCCGGATGCCTCGGCCGCGCGTGCGACGACCTCGAACACGTCGTCGAGCTGGCCGGTCGCGGGAATCTGCGAGCGCAGTCCGGCGACGTCCGCGTTGATCTGATCGAGGTTCTCCGCCTCCGCGGTGAGGTTGTCGACCTGGGCCTGGTAGACCGCATTGGTGTTCGCGACGGTCGCGGTCTGCGCGTCGACGCCGACTGCCTGGAAGTACAGCGGCAGGGCGACGAGGAACACGCCGAGGGCGATGACGCCCAGTGAGACGACGAGTCCGAGCGCGGTGACGAGCTGCTTGGGCATCACTCGCTCCCTTCTTCTGCCACGTACTCGTTCGAGTACACGGTCTGGTCGAACTCGACGTTAAGCAGGTACGCGAAGCGATCCGTCGAGACCTGGCTCGAGGTCACCGACTGCCCGTCGGCGTAGAGCACGCCTTCGACGCCGCGCAGCGACCGGATGATCGCGACGATGTCGAGCGGCGTCGGGCTGTCGATGGTGACGGTGCCCACGATGCCCTGCTCGGCCATCGGGTCGTCGCCCCGCGCGGCGCCGCCGACGGTGAAGTCGAAGCCCGTGAGGGTGGTCTCAGCGGGCAGGATGCCGGCGATCTTGGCGATCACGGGCGTCCAGGCGAGGTCGGCGGCCATGGCCTCAGTGCGGTAGTCGGTGAGCTCCGACTCGGTCGCGAGCGCTTGGCTGACCTCGGAGAGCGCGGCGATCTCGGTGAGGAGAGCATTCGTCTGCGTCTGTTCGGCGGCCAGGCGCTGGTCGGCGAGGAACTTGAACGCGAACGCGCCGGCGATGATGAGGCACGCGACGAGGATGGCGCCGAGCACGATCCACACCCACAGTCGCACGAGCTTGTCGCGTTCGCGGCGAACGACCTCGCTGCGCGGCATGAGGTTGACGCGGGGCACTCCCGAGAACGGGACGGGTGCGGGAACGGCGACCGGAGCGGCCACAGGAATAACGGTCATCGGCCGGCCTCCCCGAGTGCAATGCCGATGGTGCCGACGAGGTTCAGCGACACCTCGCCCGCGGGCGGCGGCGTCACGATCGCGACGACGTCGCCGGCCGACACGATGGTCATCTGGGTGTCGATGGCAGCGGTGAGCGCCGACATCACGCCCTCCACCGCCGCGCCGGCACCCGTGACGAAGATCCGCGCCAGCGGGGCTGCGCCGGATCGGCTGCCGAAGAACGCCAGGGTGCTGCGCACGCGGGCGGCGAGGTCGGAAGCTCCCGGGGGCGTCGCGGCGCGCATGGCGCCGCGGGTGCGTCCCGCAGCCGCGACGCCAGCGCCGTTGCCCGTCGTGGCCGCGAGCTGGAGTTCCGGCTCGGCGATCTCCGCGCTGCGCCGGCGGGTCGCGGCGGTGGCGACGTCGATGGGCAGCAGGCGCACGAACAGTGGTACGCCGCCGCGCGAGATCACGACCTGCGTGGTGTGGTCGCCGATGTTGATGGTCGCGACGATCTCGTCCGGTGCGGCGAGCGAGGCCGTGGCGCGGGCGAGTCCGAAGGCGGCGAGGTCGACGGCCTGAGCGCGCACCTTCACCTTGGCGAGCGTCGAGATGATCTGCTCGATGCTCTCCGACACCGCGGCGACGAGCAGGCCCGACACCTGGTCGCCGTTCTGGGCGAGCGGGAAGAAGTCGAGCACCGCCTGACTCGCGGGCACAGGAAGCAGGTCCTGCACCTGGTACGGGAGGGCTTCGCGCAGCAGGTCGGGTCGCATCGCCTGGGTCGTGTATTCGCGCACCAGGATGCGGCGGCTGGCGACGCCGAGCACGGCATCCTTGCTCTTGAATCTCGCACCGGTCCACAGCTGCCGGAGCGCGACGGCGACGGCGCCTGGGTCGAGCACCTCCGAGTCCTTCGCGGCATCGGGTGGCAACGGCACCTCACCGTATGCGATGAGCTGGGGTTTGCGACCGAGTGAGAGCTCCGCAGCGCGCACGCTCTCTTCGGTCACCTCCAGCCCCACGATCGTCTTCGCCATGATTTTCCCTTCCCCAAGACCGTCGGCGTCAGGCGCCGACGAAAAGATTCACGTACCACCGGCCGACGGCTTCGCCGGCGAACACTCCGGTCCAGGCGCCGAGGATCATCCACGGACCGAACGGGATGGCTGTCTTGCGCCCGGCACGGCGCAGCAGCAGCAGTGCGAGGCCGAACAATCCCCCGTAGAGGAACGCGGCGAACGCGCCGACGGCGAGGGCTCCCCAGCCCAGCCAGCCGAGGTAGATGCCGATCACTCCGGCGAGCTTGACGTCTCCCCCGCCCATCCCACCCGGGCGCGCGAACCGCAGGAGTGCGTAGAACGCATAGAGCACGACCATGCCGATCGCGGCCCGCAGCAGCAGTTCCCATTCGTCGGTCAGCCAGGCGGCGATGGTGAACAGGATGCCGGCCACGAGGTAGCTGGGCAGCACGATGCTGTTCGGCAGCCGGTGCGTGTCGAGGTCGATGAGCGTCAGCACGATCGAGATCGCCGCGAAGTAGAGGAACGCCACGATGACGAGAACGGCGGCCCAGACATCGGCGGGGTACACAATGCCGTCCCACTGCGAGGAGGCCAGGTAGGTCGGCAGCGTCGAGCCGAGCAGCCCTTGGTAGACCGCGAGCCCCCACCAGGTGACGACCGCGAACGCGACCCCTGTGAGGGCTTCGACGATCGGGTACCGCGCCGAGATCGGCGCCTTGCAGTTCGCGCATCTGCCGCGCAGGGCGAGCCAGCCGATCACCGGGACGTTGTGCCACGGCTTGATGACCGCGTCGCAGCGCGGGCAGCGGCTCTCACGCATCAGCGAGATCTTCGCCGGCACGCGGTAGGCGACGACGTTGAGGAACGACCCGATGAGGAGGCCGAAGATCCCGGAGACGACGACGAGGAAGGTGACGAGTCCTGTCATGCGCTAGCGCTCTGTCTGGAACACGAGGTCGCCAAGAGTCGGCACCGGCGGCGGGCCTGGTGGCGTAGCAGCCGGTTCGAGGAAGCAGCTGATCTTGTCGAAGAGCGGCGGCCATGCCATCTCTTTGCAGTCGACCGCAGCGCCATTGGTAAATCCGATCGAGTTGGTCCCCGTAAAGAATTGACCCGAATAGCTCACCCGAACGGTCCCCCCGATCTCGCAGGGTGTATACAGCATGACGCGCGCAGCGATCGATGTCACCCCCATCTTCGTGGTGACATCGTCAGGGCCGGTGCTCTCGCAATCGGGCCACGACTCCGGATCCATCTGCCCGGCCGGCACCACTTCAGTTGTGTTGCGATCCTCATGGACGAAGAGGAGTTGCGGCGCGGACTCGATCGGCCCGGTGCTGGAGACGTTGCCATCGAATATCACCTTCATCGTCGCCTTCGCGGGAACGATGAAGACGACATCGCGGTTGACGGTTACCGCGTCGATGGTGATCGTGACCGAATTCGGTGGCATCGCACAACTCGAATAGTCGATGAGTAGCCTGCCGGTGCCGGGCAGCAGCGCCGTGGGATTCGTCGGGCACCCGGTGATGACTTCCTGTGCCGCACCCCAGCTGGATCGCCCGAGGTCCATCCAGGTGGTCATCCCGTAGACATCGTCGAGCGTGGGGTTGAACACCGGAGCAGCGGCGGGTGCTGTCGCGGCGATCGCGGTTCCGTCCGCCTTCTTCCATTTGACATTGTCAACAGTCGCCGTCGTTCGCGCGGTCACCTGGCCACCGACAAGCGCACCACTGACGACGGTCCCCACCGTCCCCGTTGATGAACCCGTCCCCTTGAGGTCCACGCTCGCGCCCGAGTGGATGTTGCCCCCAACCACGACGCCGTTCGAGGCGAGTTCGACCGAGCCAACCTCTGTCATGATGTCACCACCCACGACGACTCCCGAGGACGACGACTTGACGTCACCGTAGGCGTAGATCGAACCCTCGATATGGCAGTTCGTACTGAGCGTGACAGGGCCGTTGGGGACGTAAAGATCGCCGGTGATGACCTGCCCGCTTCCCCCGAGCGCACAGGTGAATGCACCCGTTCGCACCACAAGGTCGCCATCGTAGACGGACTTCTGCAGGCCGACACCGCCACCGAAGTAGGCAAGCGAGCCACCGGTGGGTGCCGCAGGCTGCACCATGTCGTATACCGAGTCGATATCGACAGTCGCTCCATTTGGGCCCGTCCCGATCGAGTTGACCACCACGAACGTGGACGTCGAGTCAGGGCACCCTTCCGTCAGTCCGTCGGACGACGTCGGGGGCGCCGGCAGGCTCGTCCTATAGATCGTCGACTCGAACTCAGGCCCGGTCGGGTCGTGTGCGGGATTGCTGGGATCGCGACTATCTAAAAAGGTCGTACTGCACGCGTTGCTGACCTCGGCCCGTGCCCTGTCCCGCCCCGACTCGGCCGCAATGAAAGCCTGGGTTCGATCTTTGTTGTTTACGTTCGCACCGACCGTGAAGATCACCGAAGCGGCGATCGTCGCCGCGATGATAACGCCCACGAACATCACTAAGACGACAGTGAGCAGCACCGCCCCGTCGTCGTCAGCGCGTATCTCGCGCCGCGGGCGGACCGTATCATTCACCAACATCCGTCGCTCCCCGCTGCTTGTGTAGATCGTGGCGCGATATCACTGGAGAATTCCACGGGCGCCGCGTCGGTCTCAATCTGGAATGTGTAGGCAAGAGTGCCGTCGACCGTCTTTCGGAAGTACGGTGTCGTGCCCTGCTTGGCAACTCCGGTATTCCACTCGGGCCAATTGGTCGAGTCGCCCGAAAGGCTGACTTCGGCCATCGACAACTGTGCCGCACCATACTCGGGCGCCCCGCCAGCAGTAAATCGGAAGCCCTGACATTTCAACGTACCTTCGAGCGAGGTCGACACAACGAGGACTTCACCGCCGTAGACCGCGGGAACATCGAACCAGAGCGCGTTACGCATCGCCCGTTCAATCGCGGAACCGATGACCTGACCGCGGTTCGTCGCCTCAGTCACGCTGGCGACCTGCTCTTGCGTTCGCCACGAGTTGATGAACATGGACGCGATCGCAATCAACACGATCCCGCTTACGACGATCGCGACGATGAGTTCGATCAGTCCGAGGCCATCGTCGTCATTGCGTGGTCTGTACATCGTCATGGGATTGGGATGTAGATCAGAGCCGTTGACGTGGCAAGTGTGCGACCCTCACCGACGATGTTCAGGACCAAAGTGGCCGTGTCCCCATTCGCACAGGTGACGGAGCTCGTCGCGGTCGTCATCGACACTCCCCGACCGTCCGTCACCGCCGGAAGGGACGGAATGGCGTTCAGATGCGCACAGTTGGGATTCCCACGCGCATCCTCAACGATGGAATTCATGTATCGGGTGGCGGTCGCGGTGGAAGATTGCTGCGAGGAGTAGATGATCCCTTGCCAGAGCGCAGGCAAGAGCGCGATCGCGATGACCCCCAACAGGAGCATTGCGATGACTACTTCGACAAGACCGAACCCCGCGGCGTCCGTTCTATGATCCCTCATCCGCCCACCTCCCCAAGCGGCAGAGTCCCCGCTGCCCATGATGCACGAGCATGGCCGCTTGCGTGTGTCGCCGACGTTGCGCAAATGCGCGCAGACCCGCCACGCCTGGTCGACGTCATGCGAGACTCAGTCATGGCCACCGACGGTGGCGCACCCTGGGCCTTCGTCCCAGAAGTCGAAGTTGCCACCCGTATACGCCGCCTGCACGCAGATCGACGAGAGGTCGCCTTCGAGGTACGTCAACAGCGCGACAGAGACCACATTCCCTTCGGCAAGCTCCTGGAATGTGGTGGTGCCAGGGACCAAGGCGGACGGTTCCTTCGCAGCGGTAATCGCAGCGCTAGTAGCCCCGTTGGCGGCTGCCGACTGACCTGCCGCATCATTGCTGCGCATCTGGATCCCTCCAAAGACTGGTATTGCGATCGCTACCAGCACTGCGAGTACTGCGATGACGATGATCAACTCGATGAGCGAGAATCCCTCGTCGTCTCGGTCCGGCCTACCGCTCGGCTTCGTCAGCCCAACCCGACGCAGCATTATTCACCCCGTTGTCTGCCTCACGTTGCCGTAACCAGGAAGCATGGGTTCGCAGGATCGCCATCTCTGTAGGCCACGGGCCCAGGGTGCAGCGAAGCTCGCGCCGCCCTGGGCCTGTGGATCCTACTGACTTGGTCAGTGTCCGCCGGCCTGCGCCGCGGTGCATCCCGGACCGACGCCCCACGTCGTGAAGTTCCCGCCGGTGTACGTCGCGACGGCGCAGATCGTGGCGATGTCGACACCCGTGATTGTCGGGTTGACGGCGGTGACAGGGGCCTTCTCGAGGTCGGTGTAACCGGCACCCGTCACGTCAGCAGCGGTCGCCCCGCTCTTCGACGCGATGATCGCCGCCGCCGTTGCACCGTTCGCTGCCGCTGACTGTGCGGCAGCGTCGTTAGCGTTTTTCTGGATACCCGCGAACACCGGAATAGCGATCGCCGCCAGGATGCCGATGATCACCACGACGATGATGAGCTCGATAAGCGAGAAGCCGCCATCACGGCCCTCTTCCTCGCGGCGGGCCTTCTCGGCCGCGACGTAGTTCTTGATGAATGCACGCATGGCGCAGTGTCTCCCCAGTGTGTGAAATGAAAGGTCAGCTCCGACCGGCCGGCACAGCAAGTACCGGCTCACATGTAACCCCAGTAACGAACTCCCCAGACTCCGTCAGAGCTGGGTTCGAGACACGCGCCCAAGCACGAATCCCCTCCCGCCTCCGAGCATGGCTGATGCCCTGCCGAAACGTCAATGCGCGCGCATGCAGTGTTCCCCTAAGAACTCCTCAGGACGACGCACCGACGGCGGATGGGTTACTCCGTGTCAGCGTCCCCCTTCTCGGACGCTAGCGGGAAGTGCTGCCGAACAGGGCGTGGGCAGAAGAACCGCGAACAGAGGGCCATAAACGCACTGCTTCGACGCTCTTGGTGAGCGATCTATATCGAACCTACTTTCGACTGTGCGTACACTTTGATAGGCTCGACATGTGATCATTCCAGCGGATCTCGACGACGATCTCGAGTGGCGCGCTGACCTGACCGCCCCCTGGCTCTGGCCGCCGGACGACTCGCGGCACGCCGAGCAGACTCACTCCGATGTCGCGGTCGCCGCACTCGGAAGCAGCGGCGAGGCGCATACGGTCGCCGTCACCGCCCTCGAAGGCCTGAGCATTCGCGCCCGCGTGCTGATCGCCGACGGGTACGCCGCCATCGCGACGATATTGACGGATGCCGCGGCCTGCCCTGACCCGTGGGTTGGGTCCGATCCGACACAGGATCCGGCCTGGCGCGACCCTCAGAGCCGTCCGGCCGTCAAGGTTCGCGCGGAGCGGCGAAACATCGCTGTCCGCGCGGCGGCGCTGGACATAGCAGTGCGGCTGGGGATGTCGGAGTTCGCCGTGCGCACGCGGGCCTTGCACGCCGACACCCTGCGCGAACGATGCCCGGGGGTCTGGAACGCTTTCCGTGCCGGACTCGTGTCCGCTCAGAACGCGACGACCGTGGCGCAGCAGGCGGCATCGTTTCCCGACGACGCCACCGAGGCGTGGGGGCGGTTCGACGAAGCCGTCGAGACGGCGGCGCAGACACTGCCGCCTGGGAAGTTCCGGGTGCGCGCTCGCGTCGCGCGTGAGCGCCTCCACCCCGAGTCTCTCGAGGTCCGCCACCAACGGGCAGCCGAAGACCGCAACGCGTGGTTCCAGGCCGATCATGACGGCATGGCAACGCTCACCGTGTTCGGCCCCGCCGACAAGGTGCTGTCGGTGCACGACCGCGCCGACGCTCACGCGCGGCACCTGCGGTCTCAGCCCGGCGAAACGCGAACGCTCGCCCAGCTGCGCGCCGACGTGCTGCTCGAAATGATGGCGGCTGCGACGATCGATGAGTCAGAGACACGTCGCCGCCCGTCCGTCGCGATCACCGTCCCCGTCATGACGCTGCTCGGCCTCGACGACGAGCCCGCCACGCTCGACGGTTACGGCCCCATCGACATCGAGACCGCCCGCAGGCTCGCCGGAGAGGCCTCCAGCTGGGTGCGGATCCTCACCCACCCGATCAGCGGCACCGTCCTCGACGTCGACCGCACCACCTACCGTGTTCCGAAGGCCCTGCGAAGATGGCTCGGCGTGCGCGACCCCGTCTGCATCGGCCCAGGATGCACTCGCCCCGCTCGGAACTGCGACATCGATCATCGAATCGATTGGCAGTACGGCGGAGCGACAGCCGACACCAACCTCGGGCCGCTCTGCGAGCCACACCATGTCATCAAGTCCAAGAGCAGATGGACGCTCTACCGCGACGAGATGACGGGTGCGACCTGGTGGGTCACACCCACCGCGCTCGACCTGCCCATGGAGGCTGCGCCCTGGTGATACGCCTCCAATCACCCCAGCCATTGCCGATCCAGCCTGCGCCCTGGTAAGAGAACGCCGACCGCCGCGCCCACGCGCTGTCGGGTGAGGTCTCAAGTGCGGCCGGCGCTACGCCGTAGGGCAGGGGTCGCGAGCGCGCGCTCCATGTCGACGTTGTCGCCCACACGGATGACCTCGCCGGTCATACGGGATGGCCGCGATCTTCGACGTCGGGCTGCGCACGGTTGAGGTCAGCGATCTCCTCTTCCGGGCGAGGCGGAATGGTCTCGTCGACCTCGAGCTCAGGAATGCTCGACTCACCAGGCTCGGGGACATGCGGGGCGGACAGATGCTCACCGGGAATCAACACTCGGGTCCTCCCTTCGAACACACACAGCGTACGGCGATATCGACGTCCCGTGGCGACTCGACGAGCGATCGCCGCAGCCGGGACGCAGCGGTGCGGTCAAGCGAGAATCGCGAGCGCCCGCTCGGTGGTGACGTACACGAGCCCGGCGGCGAGCAAGATGGACACCGCGAGCGCCACCGCCGATACCACCCGACTGGTGCGCCGCTGGCCGGCGACGATCAGTCCGCCGACCGCGAGGAAGAACGCACCTGCAGCGAACGCGACACTCACCAGACTCACCAGCCCGGCGATCGTCTGATCCCAGCCCGCCAGCCACAGCACCACTGCCAGCCCGCCGATCGCGGCCAGCACCAGCAGCACGATCGACGCGATCGCCGGCACGTTCCGCGGCCTCGCCTCGGGCAGCGGCGGCCGCATCGCCCCGATGTACGAACTCGCGACCGGCTGATACACGATCGGCGTCGGCGGACGATCCACCGGCGGCGGCGGCCGGCGCGGCGCGATCTGGTCGGGGATGCCTCCGTCGCTCGCCACGCGCGGCCCCGCCGCCGGTGCGCGGGATGACGGAGAGGCGGATGCCGCAGGTGAGGCGTCAGTCGGAGGAGATGCGGATGCCGGTATCGCAGCGTCAGGTGCGACCTCAGACGGCTCGCCCGCACCCGCGGCGAGAGCCGACGACGAAGGAGCGGGCCAGGCGTGGGCAGCAGGACGAGCCTCGGCCGCCGGCGCGACGTCGAGCGGCCCACGCTCATGCGCGCGCCCCGACTCCCCCGGGCCCGCCTCGACGACGTCGACCGCCTCGCCCCCGAGGGTCGGCTCTGCCTCACTGGCGGCCGGGTGCATCCGGCCGTCGCGTCGGGATGGCACCCCCTGGTCCGCGTCGCTCGTCGGCACCATCGCCTCGCGCTCCGTCGTAGCCTCCGCCCGCACCGAAGCCGCCTCCGCCGTCGCCGCAGCGTTCGCGGGCGCCGCAGCGACATCCGCCGCTCCCGTCCCCGCATCCGCGGCAGCGTCCGCGGGTACTGCCGCGGCATCGGCCGTCCCCGTCCCCGTTCCCGTGCCCGCCGCGTCCGTCGTCGCCGCCGCAATCTGCGAAGCGCCGCGCCGCACCCGCCTGGTCGGGGTCGCGAGGGAATCAGGCACAGCCGAATCAGGCACAGCCGAATCAGGCACAGCGTGATCGGGCACACCGTCGACGGCGGCTGCGGCATCCGTCATCGCCGGACGGAAGTCCTCCGTCCACGCATCGCCGTCCCACCACCGCAGGTAGTCGGCGCGCGATGCGTCCCTGTACCAGCCCGGCGGTGGTCCCCCCTGAGACCCGTCCGACATCATGCTCCCCAGCAGAATGATTTTCGCCGGGGCCCAACTTACCGGACCGAAGGAACTCGCAGTATCACGGCAGACGCCCGCACGCCGCGGGGGGTGAGCGCACGCCGGCCGCAGTCAGCCGTCCAGCACCTCGAGGCGCACGGTAACCGGGCCACCGTCGACGAGCTGCTCGGCATCCCGCACCGCCTTCTTCAGCGGCAGCACGTACGAGTCCGTCTGCGCCAGCGGGAAGATGGACGTGGTCCACTCGCTGCCACCGATGTGCGCACGAACGCGGACGGACCCGAATCCGCGATAGGGCCTCGGAATCTCACGGATCTCTGCTCCCAACTCCGGCGGAACGGCGGTGAAGAACCAGGAGGAGTCCTCCCTCGCCGCCCAGCGGAACACGTCGCTGTCGAACTCGATGATCACCCCACTGAGGCTACCGCCGGCCTGCGACACCCACGGGCCGACCTCGCTGACCCGGGCTCGGCGCGTCAGTGATGCATGCTGCGCCGAATCGTCGCGGCGTACTCATCGAGCACGCCGAGGACGCCGTCGTGCTGCCAGATGCGGTTGCGAGCACGCCCGGTGCGCTCACTCACCACACCCCGCTCGACGAGGGTGTCGACCGCGCGCAGCGCCGCAAGACGGCTGATCCCCAAGGCCGACACCAGGTACTTGGTGTTCACAATCGGCTGGCCCACAAGTCGCGGGAGCACTCTCCACACCGTGGAATCGGCACGCACACCCGCGAGCTTCTCGCGTGACGACGCCACCTGGTCCACCAGGCCGTCGACGAGCACGCGGCCGGTGGCCGCGGCGAAACGGGATGCGTCGGCGAATCGCCGGATGATCGGGCCGGCGTCTCCGTCACGAAAGGTGGTGAGGGCGCGGAAGTATCCGGAGAGGTCCGTGAGCAGGCCGGCCGAGATCGGGATCGTCGTATGCGCCGACAGTCCCTTCGCACGGAGCATCGCCTGCGCCAGCGCTCGTCCCGTCCGGCCATTGCCGTCCACGAACGGGTGAATGGTCTCGAATTGCGCGTGGGCCACGGCGATCTGCGCGAGGATCGGCACGTCGGCGCGCTGCGCGAATGCGAGAACATCGCGCACGGCGGAGGGTACGAGGTCGTGCTGAGGGGCGATGAAGTCGGCGCCGATCGGGCCGGCATTGTCCCGCCCCCCGATCCACACCAGTTCACGCCGGAAGCGCCCTGCCTCCTGTTCCATGCCAACCTGCTTCGACATCAGCTCGCGATGCATGGTGAGCACACTGGCCTCATCGAGCTTGTCGGCCAGGCGCAGCGCGGCTTCCATCGAGCGGACGTTGCCGACGACCGTCAGCGCGTTCGCTTTTTCGCCCTCGTCGATCTCGGCGAGCGCCAGCTGTTTCGCGGATGTCGTGAGCTGTTCGATCTGGCTGCTCGAGGCGCTCTCGGTCCGCAGCAGAATCGCCGACATCGGCGCGAATGCCGGGTCGCTCGAACCCAGCCGCCCCAGTGCGTATCGATCGAACTCGTGGATGGCCAGCGTCGCGTCCTCGAAGTCGGCGGCGTCTTCTGCGCCCACCCGAGGAGACCACAACGCGAGCGATCCCGTGACGGCCGATTCGTAGACCCCGGACTGACGAGCAACCTCAGTCTTCGAGAAGATCTCAGGAGCACGCGGCCGCCAGTCGTGGCGTTGCCACTGCACAGGAGCGACCTCGATGGGCGTCTGGCCCTCTCGCGGTCGAGCATCTGAAGTCACACCGTCAGATTATCATCACATAAGTCAGTAACTGATACTAAGACTGAACCTTGTTATCGCTTTGCATGGTCGGCGCACAGGGCAGCCCTCAGCCGACTCCACCCTCGGGCGCGCACGCGCGGCCTGCGGCATGGGTCACAGGTGCTCGCCCGGAGCCCCACCATGCCGGTCCACCAGGCGTTGCAGGCAGGTCGACCAGCCGTCGACGTGCTGATCCCGCTCCTCGGCGCTCGCGAAGCCCGACTGGCGCACGATCACACGGGTCGCGGCATCCGCTGCCGATTGCAGTTCGATCTCGACGTCGGTCGCGTGCTCCTCCCCCTCCCACCGCCACGAGAGCCGCAGGGCGCGCGGCGGCTCGAGCGTGAGCACCTTCGCCTCCACGGCGAGGTCCGCCGCGAGCGACCGCACCTCCCAGCGGCCCAGCTCGCGCAATTCGATGACCGCGGCGGTCTCGAAGTGCGACGGCCAGAACCACTCCGCGAGCCGGTGTGCCACCGTGAACTCGCGCCACACCACGTCGACGGATGCCGCCACCAGCGCCTCTTCGGTGAGCTCATGCATGCTCACACGGTACGCCGGGGCCTCGCCATAAGATCGAGCGCATGTCGAACGCGCGCCCCCGGCCATCCCTCGCGACGCCTGACCGGCCGGGTCGAGACCTCTCGAAGCCGCTGCCGCCGGCACTCAGCTGGATCACGCTGCTCGTCTTCGCCGTCGGATTCGCCGTCGCGTACCTCGTGTTCGGCCTCGCGTGGTGGGTGCCCGTTCTGTATGGCGCCGCGAGCCTCGTCGCGTTCGCGGCCTACGGCATCGACAAGTCGGCGGCCCGACGCGGTGCCACACGCATCTCGGAGCAGACGCTGCTCCTGCTGGGACTCGTCGGCGGCTGGCCGGGAGCACTGGTCGCGCAGCAGCTGTTCCGCCACAAGACCCGCAAGCGGTCGTTCCGCCGCGCGTTCTGGGGCACGGTCGGAGTGAACGTGCTCGTGCTCGCGGCTGCCGTGTACGTCGCCGCCGGCACGTCCCCGTTCTGACCCCACTGCGCGAGCGCTTCTCCGCGACGTCACGAGACGCGACCCGGGGGCGGAGTATTCGGGTTGCTCCGCCCTCGGGTCGCCGTTCTCTCGCGTCGGGGTGGATTCGTCAACGCCGAACACCCCTCCCACATGGAAGGCTACGACCGCGCCGAGCCGCGACGACTGGGGGTTGACAAGTGTGCGCCGACCGCGCTCGGAGCACCGCATGACACAGACCGGTGCGACGACGTCAGCTGCGGTACTCGACCGCGGCGTCAGTGCGTACTCGGCTGCGTCAGCGTCCGTACCCCGGCGCCCAGTCGTCGCCGCCGGGAGCCCATTCATCGGAGGATGCGGAGCCTGCCGAAGGCTGGGTACGACGCCACGCCGCGCCCTCCGGCCAGCTGACAGCGAAGGTCGACGCGACCTTGAACACCCGTCGCGACAGACCCGACACGGTCTGCACGGGACGCGCCGACACCGGCATGCGCAGCTGAGGGTCGTACCGCACGCCGTCGGAAGGCCGCAGGCGGATGGTCAGGTCGAGGTCGTCATGGATGCGGGCGTTGTCGCGATCGACCTGCTCGCGCACCCGCTCCCACACCCTTGCGCGCATCGCGAAGTTCGATCCGAACACGAGCGGGATGCCGAGCCACTTCTTGATCCAGTAGTGCCCACCCCCGATGTACCAGTGCTCGCCGAGGTAGTTCTGCAGCGGCGTACCGCCGTAGAACTCGGCCCCGCCGGTCAGCACACCGAGCGTCGTGTCGGAGACGAACGCGCGCACCAGCCTTGCGATCCAGTCGGGGTGCGGACGCGAGTCGGCGTCGAGCCGCGCGATGATGTCGGCACCGCCCAGCGCCTCGTCGTAACCGTGCGCCGCCGCAGGCCAGATGCCGATCGACGACTCGTGCACGACGACAGCGTCGTGCGCGCGGGCGACAGCGGCGGAGGCATCCGTGCTGGCGTTGTCGACGACGATCACGACATCCGCCTGGTGGGTCTGGGCGGCGAGGGCGGTCAGGCACGCATCGAGGTAAGCCGCGTCATTCCGGCACGGAATGACCACGGCGACGCGAGGGGCGAGGGGCACAAGCGCCACCCTACTCCCGGGCTGTCGGCGCCCGGCGCTACTCTGCCGACATGAGCAGCGGACTGCGTTTCGCTCCCGCGAACGAGGCGTCGTGGGATGACCTGCAGGCGATTCTCACGGGCGCCGCGGGACGCTGCCAATGTCAGCGCCAGCGCCTCGGAGACCACGACTGGTGGTACATGCCCGCATCGGAACGCGCCGCGATCCTGCGCGCCGAGACCCACTGCGACGACCCGCGGGCGACCGACACCATCGGCATCGTCGCCTACCAGGACGACGAGCCGGTCGCCTGGTGCGCGGTCGACCGACGCGGCGTGTACGGACGCCTGCGGGGGTCGCCCGTGCCCTGGCAGGGACGTGACGAAGACCCCGACGACGAGACCGTCTGGGCCATCGCGTGCCTGGTCGTTCGCAAGGGTCATCGCCGCGAGGGTCTCACGTATCCGCTGGTCGCGGCGGCAGCTGAGCACGCCCGTTCTCGCGGCGCATCGGCCGTCGAGGGCTACCCGCTGCTGACCGGGGGCGCCGACATCACGTGGGACGAGCTCAACGTCGGACCCGTCGGCCCGTTCCTCGCTTTCGGTTTCCGCGAGGTGTCTCATCCGACGAAGCGGAGACTCGTCATGCGCCTCGACTTCTGACGATCCAGCAACCGCTCTCCCGAAATTGGTGGTTGAGGCCGCTCCCACGTTTGGTTACAGTCCGGTAAGTAAGCGGCATCCGCCGCGGTCATCCCTCAACGGAGAGGACTTCTCATGCCCGCACCCGTTCCCCGCCCCGCGGCGCCGATCGCACGCACCGCGCGAACCGCGCGAACCGTGCGCATCGCCGCGGTGGTTACCGGCACCGCGCTCATCGCGAGCGCACTGCTGGCCGCGCCTGCGACCGCTGCGCCACCACGCACGGTCGATCCCTTCGACCCGGACTTCGGCCCCAACGTCACGATCTACTCCCCCGAGACGCCGGTCGCCGACATCCGTGCCGAACTCGACGCCCTGCACGCACAGCAGGTCGATGCCGAGATGAGCACGGAGCGCCAGGCGGTGTACTTCCTTCCGGGCGAGTACGGCTCGGCCGCCGACCCGCTGCAGGTGAAGGTCGGCTACTACACCGAGATCGCGGGCCTCGGCGCCTCGCCCGAGGACGTCACCATCAACGGCGCGGTGGAGGTGTACAACCGCTGCCTCGCCGACGGCGGCACGGGCAACTGCCTGGCACTCGTCAACTTCTGGCGCACCATCTCGAACCTGTCGATCGACATCCAGGCGGCGGACCGCGGCTGCCGCACCGGCACGGACTTCTGGGCCGTGTCGCAGGCGGTGTCGATGCGCCGCCTCGACGTCGCGGGCGGCAACCTGTCGCTGATGGACTACTGCACCGCAGGCCCGCAGTATGCGAGCGGCGGCTTCATCGCCGACTCGCGGCTGCCCAACGTGATCAACGGCTCGCAGCAGCAGTGGCTCATCCGAAACAGTGAGGTGGCCGGCTGGTCCAACGCCGTCTGGAACCAGGTGTTCTCGGGCGTCGTCGGCGCACCCGACGACGCGGGCTTCCCCGACCCGCCGTACACGACGCTCGATGAGACTCCGCTCAGCCGCGAGAAGCCGTACCTGTACGTCGACGACGAGGGCCGCTACAACGTGCGGGTGCCCGCCGCGCAGCAGGACTCGCGCGGAGTCACCTGGGCCGACGGCGAGACCGCGGGCCGCAGCATCCCGATCACCGAGTTCTTCATCGCGACGCCCGACGACTCGGTGAAGGACATCAACAACGCGCTCGCGCGTGGCCGGCACCTGATCCTCACGCCCGGAATCTACGACGTCGCCCAGTCGATCCAGGTCAAGCGCGCGAACACGGTGGTGATCGGCCTCGGCCACGCGACGCTCACAGCCGTGGGCGGTGCGGTTCCGCTGGAGGTGAAGGATGCCGACGGCATCGTCGTCGCGGGAGTCACCATCGACGCCGGCACCGAGCTCTCGCCGGTGCTGCTGCGCGTCGGCGCGGCCGACAGCGACAAGGTGCTCGACCCGGCGAACCCGATCACGCTCAGCGACGTGTACTTCCGCGTTGGCGGGCCGCACATCGGCAAGACGACCACCGCGCTCGAGGTGAACGCCGACGACGTGCTCATCGACCACACATGGGTGTGGCGCGGCGACCACGGGATCGAGGGCTTCGACCCGAACGACGGCGTCAACGGCGACAATCAGCGCTGGGCGACCAACACCGGCACCGTCGGCGTCATCGTCAACGGCGACGACGTCACCGCGACCGGGCTCTTCGTCGAGCACTTCCAGACGTACAACACGCTCTGGAACGGCGAGAACGGCCGCGTCGTGCTGTACCAGAACGAGCTGCCGTACGACCCGCCGACGCAGGCCGACTGGACGCAGCCGAACGGCACGCTCGGCTACCCCGGGTACAAGGTCGCGGACGACGTCACCACGCACCGCCTCGACGGCGCCGGCGTCTACGTGTTCAACCAGAACAACCCGTCGATCCTGACGGCGAACGGGTTCGAGGTGCCCGAGACGCCCGGCGTGCAGCTGCACCACATCATGACGGTGAACCTGTCGGCGGGCACGGTCCAGCACGTCGTCAACGGCATCGGCGGGCAGGCCGACAACACGAACACGGGCACCCCGCAGTTCGTGGTGGACTACCCGCTGCCGTGACCCTCTCGGTCGTTGAGCGAGCGAAGCGAGACGAAACGCGGCAAGCGCCTCTCGCAAGCCCTGGGCGTTTCGTCTCGCTCGTTCCTCGCTCGCTCAACGACCGGAACGGATGCCGCGGCCCACGCGACACGCGGGGGTCGGGGCATCCGTCTTCCTGTGCGCGGCGGCGGTTCGGATCTAGCATTCGAGCAACCGCCCACGCACAGTCGCGCGGGCCTTCGGGAACGGAGAACGCCATGACCGATGTGGAAGAGCAGAGCTGGACCGGATGGGTGATGTTCGGCGGGATCGTCATGATCATCGCGGGCGCGATCGACGCCCTCCTGGGATTGACGGCGATCCTGCTGCCTTCGAACGAGTACCTGTTCCTCACGGATGAAGCCGTGATCCTGCTCGATGCGGCGGGCTGGGGCTGGTGGCACCTGATCATCGGCGCCGCCATCGTCTTGGTCGGCATCTTCGTGCTGCGGGGCGCCACCTGGGCGCGGATCGTCGGTGTCGTACTGGTCTCGATCAACGCGATCAGCCAGCTGGGACTCCTCGCCGTGCAGCCCCTGTGGTCCCTCATCATGATCCTGCTCGACATCATCGTGATCTTCGCGCTGATCGTCCACGGCCGGGAACTGAAGCGCCCCTGACGCGCGGGCAAGACCGTAGGGCGACGGAGAGCGAGAAGCGCGACGAACGACCTCACAGCCGTCATGGGCCGGATCCGGCGCGTTTCGTCTCGCT
>NZ_MWLP01000117.1:0-630 GCF_010634885.1 Microbacterium sp. B35-04
CGACGACGCGCTCACCCACCGAGGGCTCGGTCACGCCGGCGCCCACCGCCTCCACGACACCGGCGATCTCGTTTCCCAGCACGGCGGGGAACGTCGTCGGGAACATCGATGACATGGCGCCGCCGCGGATCTTCGCATCGAGCGGGTTGACCGCCGCCACGGCGACGCGCACGAGGACCTGCCCCGGGCCGGCCGAGGGCGAATCGACTTCTCTGGCCTCGAACACCTCGGGCTCTCCGAACCGGGTGATGACTTGAGCTTTCATGGCCGTCTCCTTCATTTGTGTGGTCGGCAACATGAATGACGGTACCAGATTTATGTGGCCGGCAACCTATGTTCGATGACAGCGAACAGACCGCCGGAAGCGATAAGGGGTGCGGATGTCGGCGGCCAGTGCTTGGCTGGGCGCCATGCGCACCGTGACCTCTGCCGACGGCACACCCATCGCGTACGACCAGACCGGTGAGGGAGACGGCCCCGTTGTCGTCATCGTCAACGGCGCCCTGTCGACGGCGGCCGACGCCGCCGGACTCGCGGATGCTTTGACGGATGCCGGCTACCGGGCCGTCGCGTGGGACCGCCGCGCCCGCGGCTCGAGCGGCGACGCGCGGGGCTCCACGCCGGATCGCG
>NZ_MWLP01000118.1:0-16629 GCF_010634885.1 Microbacterium sp. B35-04
CGAAACGCCCCGAGCCGCCCTACTACGCGGGAGCTGGACGGCCCGCCGCTATCGTGATCGCATGAGCGACGGGGCGACTCACCGACCGAACCGCGTGCTTGCGGGCATGCGACGCGTGCCGGGCACGCTGACGATGGTCGCGCTGATCCTCGTGGTCGGCGTGGTGTGGCAGGGGCTGTGGCGGCCCTTCGAGGAGTCCGACCTCTATGACCTCGTCGCATACGGACTGCCCGCCTTCGAGGCAGGTCGCTGGTGGACGCCGATCACCGGCACCTTCTTCGTGAACCAGCCCTGGGTGTACGTCTTCACGATCTCGGGATTCGCGGGCATGGCGTATCTCGAGTTCCGCCGCGGGCCGCGCGTCGCGCTCGCGTATTACTGGGTCGGCCAGCTCTTCGCGATCTTCGCGACCGCCCTGCTGCTGTGGGGCTTCTCGCAGCTGCCGTGGGCGTGGGCCCAGACGCAGGCCGCGGCGCTCGACGTCGGCGCATCCGGTGGCACGATGGCGTGCGTCGCCGCCGCGATCGGCCTGTTACGGAGCCCCTGGCGAGTGCGGGCATGGCTGGTGCTGCTCGGCTTCGTCTTCGTCGCGATGCTGTTCTGGGGAACCCTCGCCGACCTCGAGCACCTGCTCGCCGTGCTGCTGGTGCTGTTCGTCGACCGGTCCCTACGCATCCAGCGCACGACGATCCGCGAGCAGCGCCTCATCGCCTTCATCGCCGTACTCGTGCTGGGCGCGGTCCAGATCGTCACCATCCTCGTGCCCACCGATGGTCCCTTCGGCCCGACGGAGCCGGTGTCTGGCGGCTTCATCGACTTCGCCATCGACACCGTCGTGATCCTGGTCGTCGCCAACGGATTGCGCAGAGGCCGCCGCTGGAGCTGGGTCGTGGCGGTGATCCTCGCCGCCGTCAACGTGCTGACCGCCCTGCTCGTGCTCGTGGTGATCATCGTGGCAAGCGAGGCGCAGCTCGAGGCGACGATCGACGGCGAGACCGAGCTCGCACTCGCGAGCGGCGCGATGTGGCTGCTGATGCTCGTCTACTTGATCCTGGTGCGCCGGGCGTTCCGCGCCCGCCGCCGATCGACGCTGGGCCGGCAGCCCGCGCCGCAGGTCGACGACGTCAAACAGATGCTGCACGCCGACGGCGGCGGCACGCTGTCGTGGATGACGACGTGGGAGGGCAACAGCTACGCGCGCACCGCAGACGGCATCGTCGCCTACCAGCGCCGCGCCGGCGTCGCCCTGGCCCTTGCAGACCCGCTCGGGCCGGTCGCGTCGCGCGCGGCATCCGTTCAGGAGTTCATCCGGGATGCCGAGCGCGCAGGGCTCGTCCCCTGCTTCTTCAGCGCCGACGAGGCGACGCGGGCCGCGGTGCCGGTCTCGTGGCGCAGCCTCGTCGTGGCCGATGACACCATCGTGGACCTGCCGGGCCTCGAGTTCACCGGCAAGCGGTGGAACTCGGTGCGCACCGCGCTCAACCGCGCGGGGCGCGAGGAGATGACCTTCCGGATGACCCGGCTGCAGGACGAGCCGTGGGGCGTGCAGCAGCAGCTGCGCGCGATCTCCGAGATGTGGGTCGGCGACAAAGGGCTGCCCGAGATGGGGTTCACGCTCGGCACCCTCGTCGAGGCCGAGGACCCGGAGGTGCGCCTGGCCTTGGCCATCGCGCCGAACGGCGATGTCGACGGCTTCCTGTCGTGGCTGCCGGTGTACGGGTCCGCGGGGGCCGTGCGGGGCTGGACGCTCGACCTCATGCGCCGCCGCGAGGGCGGCTTCGGCCCCGTGATGGAGTACCTCATCGGCTCGTCCGCGAGGCACTTCAGCGAAGAGGGCGCCGAGATCTTGTCGCTTTCAGGAGCGCCGCTCGCCCACGACTACCCACCGGACGCCGGCATGATCGCGGCCCTGAGCGACAGGCTCGCCGAGGCGCTCGAGCCCGTCTACGGCTTTCGGTCGCTGCACCGGTTCAAGCAGAAGTTCCATCCCCGGTACGAGACCATGTACCTGCTGTTCCGCGACGAGAGCGACCTCACCCGGATCGGCGGCGCGCTCACGCGGGCATTCCTGCCGGACGCGACGCTGCGACAGTTCGCGGGGGCGGGCATCGAACTGGTGAGGGGCGACCGCGACTAGCGTCGGTCGGCGCCCGAGTCGACCCGCACACGGCACGCCAGCTCACGCGGTGTGAGCAGGCGCGACGAAGCCGCGGCACCCGCTTCAGAGAAGCGGGACACCGCGGCTTCGACCGCGTGAAGCGATCGATCCGCCGATCAGATCGGGCGGATGTTCTCGGCCTGGAGACCCTTGGGTCCCTGCGCGATCTCGAACTCGACGCGCTGGTTCTCTTCGAGCGAGCGGTAACCGCTCGACTCGATCGCGCTGTAGTGCGCGAAGACGTCTGCGCCGCCTTCATCGGGAGCGATGAAGCCGAAGCCCTTCTCGGAGTTGAACCACTTGACGGTGCCCTGCGTGCTCATTACTTGCCGTTCTTCGTTGATCTCCCCGCGATTGCGGCGATTGACTCCAACGTAGTGAAGACGCGCGCGCGCGGCGAGACCCTTTTCGGAAGGTGACACAAATGTTGCAGACCGGAGGGCAGCCGTTTCCCATCGTACGCCCGGGCTGAGCATGGCTCGAAAGCCCGGGCGTCGACGGATCCCCCCGGATAGGCCACGCCGAAACGTGGACGGATTCATCGTACCGATATATCAGCGCAAGAGCGAGGGTCGGATGCCGTGAAATGCGCCGCTTCGGAAACCGCGGATCGCCGGCATTCGCGGCCGCCTCGAGTCGTGTATGCGTGTGAATCCTTCGGCGTACACTTGTGCCACCCATGACTGCCCCCTTCCTCCCGCTCGAGCCGAGCCGCGCCGCCCTCGGAGACGAGGTGTACGTGCGACTGGGCGAAGCGATCCTCGACGGCCGCCTCGCGCCGGGCGAGCGACTGCGCGACCAGGAGCTGGCCGAATGGCTCGGCGTCTCGCGCACGCCGGTGCGCGAAGCGCTGCAGCGGCTCGAGCGCGTGGGCCTGGTGGAGGTGTCACCCCACCGCTACACGCGGGTGTCGCAGCCGAACGACAAAGCCGAGGCCGACACGTTCGAGCTGGTGGCTTACAACATGGGGATGGCCGTGCGCATGGCGGTCGCCCGTTGCAGCGACGACACCCTCGCCAGTGCCGTCGACCGTCTGGACGACGTGATCGCCGCGTCCCGCGCCGATGACCACACCGGCCTCGCACGCGCCAGCCACGCGTTCTTCGCCGTCGTCACGAGGGCGACCGACAACATCGCGCTCATCCAGTTCATCCGCGAGTACGAGATCGCGATCCGGCGCAACATCGCCGGGTGGCGGCCGTTCATCGAGTGCCCGCTGGGCCGGACGGCGGCCTACGAGCAGTTCCGCGAGGCCTTCATCCGACGTGACGGGCATCACGCCGAAGAAGTGCTGCGCCGCATCCACGGCTTCGTCTGAGCCCACATGCCGCGCGCTCTTCTCCGTGACGGATGCCGTGGCTAGCGTGGGGCTCGTGAACCACATCGAGCTGCGGGCGCTGGATGACGACGACCTCGACGCGATCTTCGAGATGATGCGCGATCGCGAGGCCATCGCCATGGCCGCGTTCACCGCTCAGGATCCCGACGACCGCGCCGCGTTCGATTCGTGGATCGCCCGCGAGCGCGCCGCTGGGGACGTCCTCTCCTTCGTGGTCACCGAGAACGGCGGCTTCGCCGGCACCGCGGCCTCGTTCACCATCGACGGCGACCGCGAGGTCACGTTCTGGATCGCCCGCCACGCGTGGGGCCGCGGCGTCGCGACCGCGGCGCTGCGTCTGCTGATCTCGCGCGAGCCGATCCGCCCGCTGTTCGCGCGCGCCGCCGCCCACAACGCCGCGTCGATCGCCGTGCTGCAGAAGGTCGGGTTCACCGAGGTGTCGCGCAACGTCGACTACGCCCCGGGCGTCGGCCGCGAGATCGAGGAGATCGTCTTCACCCTGCCACCGACCCTCGACGGTGCCTGAGCACTTGTATTGACACGACACTGACACCCTGAGGGAGTTGTTCACCTTCGCGCGCCGATAATCGCCGGTCTGCACGAATGGGCCCGTGAACACGGGTCGAACATGTCTCGACAACTCGCGCGGCGCGTTGAAACGCACCGCCGACGCTCCGAAGACTGGCAGCGCGCCCGGTACCCGCCGGTCGCAGCGGTCCTCGCAGGCCGACGCCCGCGCCCACGCGCGCACATCCCCAGGAGCACACGTGACCCGCAAGCCCCCGCCCACATCGTCCGCCTCCGGCGCCTTCACCACGGGCCGCCGCGGCTTCCTCCTGGGAGGCGCGGCAGCAGCGGCGGCCGCCGTGGTCCTTCCCAGCACTCCGGCGCTCGCGGTGACGTCCCTCCGCGCGGCCGTGCTCGAGTACCGGGACCCCTGGACCAACGCCACCGGCCTCGCCGAGCTCCTGCGCAAGGCGGGGGTCACGGTCGTCGACCTGGACCCGGCGAAGTCCGCCACCGAGCAGGGCGTCGAGCTCATCGCCTTCGGCACCTTCACCAACAACGCTCCGACGTACGGCGCGTACATCACCACGCACGCCGACTCGATTCGTGCCTTCGTCGAGGCGGGCGGCGTCGTGCTCGACATGGCGCAGTCCGACCAGTACCACTCCACGGTGTCGTATCTGCCGGCGCCGCTCGGCGCCACCCGGAACGACACCGACTACGACACGATCCACCCGGTCGCTCTCGACCACCCGCTCGTCTCGCACCTGCGCGTGTCGGACGGCAAGGTCTTCACCGGCAGGTCGACGCAGATCCGCGTCAGCTGGGAATCGCTGCTCGACTGGCGGCGCATGCGCGTGCTGCTCGCGTGCACCGCGACCGGCCGCCCGCCGGCACTCCTGGAAGGCGCACACGGCCGCGGGCGCTTCCTGCTGACGAGCCTGACCATCGACAAGTGCTACAACGCGACCGGCGCGCCCATCCAGCCCGCGGGCGCCGTCGCCGACAGCGAGATGTTCTTCACCGCCCTCGCCTCGTACGTGCAGACCGTGATCGCGGGCACCGCTCCCGAGGTCGTTCCGACGCTGCAGCCGATCGCCGGCCCGCTCGTCGGTGACACCGGCACCGAGCACTCGCGGATCCTCTTCCGCCCCGGCGACGACCTCCTGGACCGAAGCCTCTGGGTGTGCGCCTTCACGCCCGAGCATGGCGAATCGGGCACGGTCCAGGCATCCGTGTCAGCCGCCAACGACAGCACCGTGCTGTTCGACCTGCAGGGCCTCCGACCGCAGACCGCCTACACATACTCGATCACCCCGGCGGGCGAGCCCATCCCCGGGCTCGACATCAGCGGCTCCTTCGTGACGGCGGCACCGGAGAACAAGCCGGCGAAGCTCGTCATGGGCCTCGGGTCCTGCGTGTGGACCGAGTCCAACCACATCTGGGATCGCATCCGTGCCGAAGGCTGCGAGGCGTTCGTCATGCTGGGTGACACCCCCTACATCGACAGCACCAACCTCGTGACGGCGCGGTCGAAGCAGCGGGGCTTCCTCCAGGTGCCTCAGGTGAACGCGGTGACGCGCTCGATGCCGATCTGGGCGACGTGGGACGACCACGACTTCGGGGGCAACGACGTGCACGGCGAACTCGCGGGCAAGCGGAACAACCGCACGGCCTTCGTCGACTACCGCGCCAACGCGACGTTCGGCCACGACCTCGCGGGCATGCCGCTCACCGTGCGCACCGAGGCCGGCGAGGGGATCTACACGTCGTTCCGCCGGGGCCCGATCGAGTTCTTCGTGCTCGACCCCCGCTGGTTCAGCCGCACCGAGCAGAGCTGGGCCGACTCCGCGAAGACCACGGCCATCGGCCGCGTCCAGTGGGAGTGGCTGCAGCAGAAGCTGCTGGCCAGCACGGCGACCTTCAAGTGCCTGGCCACGGGCATGATCTGGGACGACAAGCAGAACGGCGAGTCGGACGACTGGGGAACGTACGCGCACGAGCGCGACATGATCCTCGACTTCGTCAAGGAGAACCGCATCGGAGGAGTGTTCCTGCTCGGGGGCGACATCCACGTCTCGCGCGCACTCGACTACGGGCACCGCGTCGGCTACGACGAATTCTGGCAGTTCATCGTCAGCCCGATGCACAGCTCGGTGATCCCGAGCCTCAACGTGCCGCATCCGTCACTCGTGCACAGCGCGGTCGAGCCGCATGTGTTCGTTCGCCTCGAGGTCGACACGACGGTCAAGCCGGAGACGCTCACCGCGACGTGGATCAACCGCGACGGCGCGCGCATCTTCGAGGTCTCCACCGACAGCGAGCGCTTGTCACCCCAGGACGCGTGGGTGGCCTTCGAGGGCGCCGTCGAGGTCGTCCCGGGCGAGGCGACCATCGTGACCACCGCATTCACGAACAACTCGGCCAAGCGCATGCACTCGATCGCGGTCGACCTGCGCGTTCCGGCCGGATGGAGGGTCGAGGCGACGTCGCCGGCAGAGTTCGATGAACTCGCCCACGGGGAGCTCGTCCGCACGACCTGGGCCGTCACCGCTCCGGCCGACGCCGCTGCCGGCAGCGCCGAACTGTCCGTCACAGGCACGTACAAGCCGCGTCGCTCGGAGGGAACGGTCTCGGCCGCCGGCGCCGTGAACGTGCTGCCGGCCGGCGTGATTCCGCGGTCGCGCCTGTCGATCGCGGGCGTGAGCAGCGAGGAGGCGCCCGGGGATGCCGCGGTCAGGGCGATCGACGGAAACCCCGCGACCTTCTGGCACACGCGATGGTCGTCGCAGGTGCCGGCGTATCCGCACTGGATCACGCTCGACCTCGGCAGTGAGCACTCGGTGGAAGGACTCGGTCACCTGCCACGCCAGGTCGGCACCAACGGGCGCATGAAGGGGTACGAGATCTACCTCTCGAACGACAACGCGACCTGGGGCTCGGCCGTTGCGGCCGGCGCGTTCCCCGACGGCACCGCCCAGACCAACGTGCCCTTCGCGGCGACGCGGGCGCGCTACGTGAAGCTCGTCGGCCTGTCGAGCCAGCAGGGCGGCGTGTGGGGCGGAGCAGCCGAGCTGACGGTCTTCGGGCGCCGCTGACACATCGGGATACGGAGAAGGGCTCCCCTTCCGGGGAGCCCTTCTTGCGCTGTGTGCGCGAGGGGGGAGTTGAACCCCCACGCCCTTTCGGGCACTGGCACCTGAAGCCAGCGCGTCTGCCTATTCCGCCACTCGCGCGAGCCACGGCATCCGAAGATCCCGCGAAACTCAACTTGCCGAGGATATCATGCGTCGCGGCCTGCTTCTAACTCGGCCCGGTCGCGAGCGTGGTCCATCGCCGGCACAGGCTGTGCAATTAGCATGTAGCAACCGGCATCCCCCTCCAGAGGAGCTCCGTGGGACTACTTGACAGCTTCGAGAAAGGTCTCGAACGCGCTGTGAACAGCGCGTTCGCGAAGACCTTCCGCAGCGGCATCCAGCCTGTCGAGATCGCGTCCGCCCTGCGCAGCGAGCTCGACAAGAAGGCGGCTGTGGTCAGCCGCGACCGCATCCTCGCACCCAACACGTTCACCGTCCGGCTGTCGCCTGCCGACGACGACCGCATCTCGGCGCTCGGCGACGCGCTCACGCACGAGCTCGACACGCTCGTGCACGCGCATGCGAAGGCCCAGGGCTACTCGTTCGCCGGTCCGGTGACGATCTCGCTGCGACGCGACGACGACCTCTCCACCGGCACGCTGCGGGTCGAGTCCTCGACGGCGCAGGGCGGGCGGGTCGCCTGGCGCGGTGTGGTGGATGTCGAGGGCCGCCGCATCCCGCTCACCAAATCGCGCACGGTCATCGGCCGCGGCAGCGACGCCGACATCACCGTCGCCGACTCGGGCACCAGCCGCAAGCACGTCGAGATCCTGTGGGACGGCGAGCGCGCCATGGTCCGCGATCTGGGCTCGACGAACGGCACGCTGCTCGACGGCCGCAAGGTCGGAGAGGCCGCGCTGCCGCCGGATTCGACCGTCCGCATCGGCCGCACCGACATCGTGTTCCGGGTCGTCGCGCAGGCCTCGACGCCCCGCCCCCCCGCACCCCTCGACGACGCCACACGGGCCTTCGACGCCTACGACGCGCAGGAGAGGGGGCCGCTGGCATGAGCGAGCTCACCCTGCTGCTGCTGCGCATCGGATTCCTGGTCCTGCTGTGGGCGTTCGTCTTCGCCGTCGTGTATTCGCTGCGTGCCGACCTGTTCGGCGTGAAGGTGCGCCGGATGCCGGATGCCGCAGTCGCGGCCGCTTCGACAGGCTCTGCGACCGGGGGAGGCGCTGCCGGCGCCTCGATGACAGGGCCCGCCGCCTCGGGCTCGGCGGCGCCCGCACAGCCGGGCGGGCCCGCGACCACCGCGGCCGTGTCGCGCATCGTCATCACGAGCGGCCCGAAGACGGGACTCGAGCTCCCCCTCGGCAACGAGCCGCTCACGATCGGGCGCTCGAGCGAGTCGGGGCTCGTCATCCGCGACGACTACACCTCGAGCCACCACGCCCGCCTGGTGCTGTGGGGCGACCAGTGGATGATCCAGGACCTCGACTCGACGAACGGCACCTGGCACGACGGCGCCCGCGTCACCGCTCCCGTCCCCGTGAACATCGGCGCACCGATCAAGGTCGGCGCGACGACGTTCGAGCTGCGGAAGTAGCGGGCGGACCCCTCGCATATGGTCTTTCAGGGCTCGAGCGCCGCCATCTCGCACACCGGCAAGGTGCGCTCCAACAACCAGGACTCGGGCTACGCCGGCTCGAACCTGTTCGTCGTCGCCGACGGCATGGGCGGCCACGCCGGCGGTGACGTCGCCTCGAGCATCGCCATCACGCGCCTGCAGGCGCTCGACCGCCCCTACGACTCGACGTCCGATGCCGAGCGGGCGCTGGGCGACGCGATATCGGATGCCGCGGTCGACCTCGCCGACACGGTCAACCTCCGTCCCGAGCTCGCCGGCATGGGCACGACCGTCAGCGCGCTGATCATGGTCGACGACTACGCCGTCATCGCCCACATCGGCGACTCGCGCATCTACCTGTACCGCGACGGCGCCCTCACGCAGATCACCACCGACCACACGTTCGTGCAGCGCCTCGTCGACTCGGGCCGCATCACGCCCGAAGAGGCCCGGTACCACCCGCGGCGCTCCGTGCTGATGCGCGTGCTCGGCGACATGGACACCGATCCAGAGCTCGACACGTTCATCATGCCGACGCAGCCGGGCGACCGGTGGCTGCTGTGCTCGGACGGGCTCTCGGGCGTCGTCGACGACCCGCACACCGCCAAGGCGATGGGTCTCGGGCTCGCTCCCGGCCGCACCGCCGACAGCCTCCTGAAGCAGGCCCTCGACGGCGGCGCCCCCGACAACGTCACGATCGTCATCGTCGACGTCGGCGGGCAGCATCCGCTCTTCTCCGGCACGCCCACGATCGTGGGGTCCGCCTCCAACCCGACCGGCGTCGAGGTGCCCGCGGCGCGTCCCGGACGCACCAGCTGGCTGCACCCCAACCGGCAGGCGGCGAACGAGCCCACGCACTTCGAGCCCGCCGCGGAGTTCCTCGAGGAGCTCATCGAGGAAGACCGCCGACGTGCGCGCCGCCGCCGGATCGGATGGATCGTCGGGCTGGCTCTCGTGCTCGTCATCCTCGCCGGCGCCGCCTGGCTCGGCTACCAGTGGACGCAGACGCGCTACTACGTGGGCGCGGACGAGGACACCGTCGTGATCTATCAGGGCGTGCAGCAGAACATCGGGCCGATCTCGCTGTCGACGCCGTACGAAGACACCGAGATCCCCCTCGATTCGCTGTCGGACTTCGCCCGTGCGACGGTGGAGGGGACGATCTCGGCGAACTCGCTCTCTCACGCGCGCCAGATCGTGTCCGGAATCAGCGACCTGTCGGGAGGAGGCGGATGAGCGCCTCCACGAGCACGCCGACGGACGCCGTCTCGACCGACACCGCGGTGGTGCGGGCGCTGCGCCGCATCCGCGTGCCGCAGACGCAGCGCAACCGCGAGCTGGCCCTGCTGGTCTTCGCGTTCGCGATCAACGGCTCGGCGATCGCGCTCGTCCAGCTCGGCGCGCTCGGTGCCATCGACTGGACCTTCCTGGTGTACTGCGGCGGCCTCACCGCCCTCGTGATCGCGCTGCACATCCTGCTGCGCCTGCGCGCCCGCGCGGCCGATCCGTTCGTCGTGCCCATCGCGACGCTCCTCACGGGGCTGGGCCTCGCCATGATCTACCGGCTCGACCTCCAGTGGGAGCGCCACGGGTGGGAGGCGTACTCGACGCGGCAGCTCGCGTGGGCGGCGATCGCCCTGATCGCGGCGATCCTCGTGGTGATGTTCCTGCACAACTACCGCGTGCTGTTCCGCTACACGTACATCTTCGGGTTCGTCGGCATCGTGCTCCTGGTGCTTCCGGTGATCCCCGGGCTGAGCGGCGGCGGCAACGCCGACGTGTGGGTCGACCTCGGCATCTTCACGTTCCAGCCGGGCGAGCTCGCCAAGATCGCCCTCGCCATCTTCTTCGCCGGTTACCTCGTGCGCACCCGCGAAAGCCTCACGTCGACCGGCACCCGGTTCCTCGGCATGACGTGGCCGCGCGCACGCGAGCTGGGCCCGCTGCTGGTCATCTGGCTCATCTCGCTCGGCATCATCGTGCTGCAGCGCGACCTCGGCACCGGCGTGCTCATCTTCGGCATGTTCGTCGCCATGCTCTACGTCGCGACGGGCAAGACCAGCTGGGTGCTCATCGGCGTGGTGCTCGCGGTGTCGGGTGCGTTCCTCGCGTCCCGGATCCTCCCGTACGTGGGCGCGCGGTTCACCAACTGGCTGGATGCCTTCAACCCCGCGCTGATGGACAACTCCAGCTTCCAGCTCGTCAACGGCATCTTCGGCATGGCCAGCGGCGGCCTGCTGGGCACCGGGCTCGGGCAGGGGCGGCCGTACCTGACGCCGGTCGCGGAGAGCGACTACATCCTGCCGGCCCTCGGCGAGGAGCTCGGCCTCATCGGCGTGTTCGCCATCCTCTGCCTGTACATGGTCTTCACGAGCCGCGGCATCCGCATCGGCCTGGCCGGACAGGACGACTTCGGCAAGCTGCTCGCCACCGGCCTGTCGTTCACGATCGCGCTGCAGGTGTTCATCATGGTCGGCGGCGTCACCCGCCTGATCCCCCTCACCGGCCTCACGACGCCGTTCCTCGCGGCGGGCGGTTCGTCGCTCGTGGCGAACTGGATCATCGTGGCGCTGCTGCTGCGGATCTCGGACGCCGTCCGCAGCCGGCCCAGGGTGGTGATCGGCTGATGACGAAGGAACTGCGGCGGCTCAGCATCCTGATGCTGGTCATGTTCCTCGCGCTGTTCGGGTCGACGAGCTGGATCCAGGTCATCCAGACCGATCAGCTCGCGGCCAACTCCGCCAACCGCCGGGCGCTGTACGACTCGTTCGAGGTGCAGCGCGGCTCGATCATCGCGAGCGGCTCTGCCATCGCGTCGTCGGTGCCGTCGGACGACGTCTACAGCTGGCAGCGGGTGTACACGGATGCCGACATGTGGGCGCCCGTGACGGGCTACATCAACCCCGCACTCGGCCCCGGTTCCGTGACCGGCATCGAGCAGGCGATGAACCAGGAGCTCAGCGGCACGGCGGGATCGCAGTTCTTCTCGCGCGTCGAGCGGATCTTCACCGGACAGCCGCCACGGGGCTCCAACGTGGTGCTGTCGCTGGACGCCGACGTGCAGCGCGCCGCCTACGAGGCGCTCGGCGACCTGCAGGGCGGAATCATCGCGATCGAGCCGGCCACAGGCCGCGTCCTCGCGATGGTCACCAGCCCGAGCTTCGACACCAACGTGCTCGCGTCGCACGCGACCGACGGGGTGAATGCGGCGTACGACGCCCTCGTGGCCGATCCCGGCAAGCCGCTGTCGAACCGTGCCATCGCCGGGGATCTGAACCCGCCCGGCTCGACGTTCAAGCTCGTGGTCGCCTCGGCCGCGCTCGCGTCGGGCGACTACACGCCCGAGTCGACGCTGCCGAACCCCGCGACCTACCAGCTGCCGCAGTCCAGCAGCATCGTCCACAACGCCAGCGGCGGCACGTGCGGCGGCGGCGACACGGTGACCCTCGCGGACGCGCTGCGGCTGAGCTGCAACATCCCCTTCGCCGAACTCGCGGTGGAGCTCGGCGACACCGCGATCCGCGAAGAGGCGGAGAAGTACGGATTCAACCAGTCGGTCGAGATCCCGCTCCTGTCGACGCCCTCGGGCTACCCGCGGACGATCCAGGATGACGCCCAGACCGCGCTGAGCGGATTCGGCCAGGGCCAGGTGACGGCGACGCCGCTGCAGATGGCGATGGTGTCGGCCGGCATCGCGAACGGCGGGATGGTCATGAACCCCCGAATGGTGGACCGTGTGATCGGCCCGGACCTGTCGGTTCAGAAGACCTTCGACGACAGTGAGTTCGGGCGTGCGCTCGACGGCAGCCTCGCAGACGAGCTGGTCACGATGATGGTGGCCAATGTCAGTGACGGTGCTGCGTCGGGTGCAAGAATAGACGGGGTCGACGTGGCCGGGAAGACCGGTACCGCGGAGAACACCGGGGACGAGCCGTATACCCTCTGGTTCACAGGGTTCGCCCCGGCCCAGAATCCCGAAGTCGCGGTCGCAGTGGTCGTGGAGGACGGCGGCAGGCAAGGACAATCGGGAAGCGGCAACACCATCGCCGCTCCTATCGCGAAGAAGGTCATGGAGGCGGTGCTGGGCAAATGAGACCGACGCAGGGCGTGACCTTCGGCGGCCGATACGAACTCGATTCGCGCATAGCGATCGGCGGCATGGGCGAGGTCTGGGAAGCGACCGACCACGTCATCGGACGGACCGTCGCCATCAAGATCCTCAAAGACGAGTACATGGGAGATCCGGGGTTCCTGGAGCGCTTCCGTGCAGAGGCCCGCCACGCGGCGCTCGTGAACCACGAGGGCATAGCGAGCGTGTTCGACTACGGCGAGGAGGCCGGCAGCGCCTTCCTCGTCATGGAGCTCGTGCCCGGTGAGGCGCTTTCGACGATCCTCGAGCGCGACACCTCTCTCTCGACCGACAAGACGCTCGACATCGTCGCGCAGACGTCGGCGGCACTGCAGGCCGCCCACGCGGCCGGCCTCGTGCACCGCGACATCAAGCCGGGCAACCTGCTCATCACCCCCGACGGTCGAGTGAAGATCACCGACTTCGGCATCGCACGCATCGCCGACCAGGTCCCGCTGACCGCCACCGGTCAGGTGATGGGCACCGTGCAGTACCTGTCGCCCGAGCAGGCCTCGGGGCACCCGGCATCCCCCGCCACCGACATCTACTCGCTCGGGATCGTGGCCTACGAGTCCCTCGCGGGCAAGCGCCCATTCACGGGCGAGTCGCAGGTCGCGATCGCGATGGCGCAGATCAACGAGCAGCCGGCGCCGCTGCCCGCCACGGTCGCCACGCCGGTGCAGAACCTCGTGATGGCGATGATCGCGAAGAAGCCCGACGAGCGCCCGGCTTCGGCTGCCGCCGTCGCACGCGCCGCCACGGCGCTGCGCCGCGGCGATGTGGCTGCGGCCGCCGCCGCCGTCCCGGCGATCGCCGGCATCGTCGCAGCCGATGCGGCGACGCAGCTTCTCACGTCGGGCTCCGACACGTCCGACGCGACGCAGATCATGCCGGCACCTGGTGAAGAGGGCGCCGAAGGGGAGGGCGAGAAGAAGAAGCGCAGCCCGTGGACCTGGCCCTTGATCGCCCTCATCGCCCTGCTGCTGCTCGTGCTGATCGGCACCATCTGGGCGGTGTTCGCCGCGAACCGGGACGAGCCGGGCCCCAGGACGAGCACGACCACGACTGCGCCGTCGGTGACCCCGTCCGACACGCCGACTCCGACGCCCACCACGGCGAACGTGGTCGCTGCGGACTATGTGGGGCAGGACTGCGCGACAGCATCCGCGGCGCTCGACGCGCTCGGTCTCGGCGCCAGCTGCACCGAGGGCAACGCCGCGCCGGACGAGGCCAGCCAGGGCAGGGTGTACGACGTGAGCCCCACGGGGAACGTCCAGAAGGGCACCGTCATCGAGCTGACGACGTATGCCGGCCAGGTGCCGATGCCGGCGCCCAACAGCCCGACTTTCCAGGGCTCACCTGCCTCAGTCGCCCCCGGCGGGGCGCTCACCGTGATGTGGGACGGCTACACCTGCCCCTCGGGGACGGGATCGGTCAGCGCCTACACCTTCACCGTCCAGAACGGCACGATCGCGAACGGCCCGAGCTTCCCGCAGAACGCGCGCTCCGCGCAGGTGACGGCGGGCGATGCCGCAGGACAGACGGTCATCGTCACCTACAACGTGACGTGCAGCGGTGGCACCGCCGGCAACCGCACGTCGGGTACGTCGGGTGAGGCCACTGTGCTCATCCAGGCTGCTCCGGCGCCCGACCCGTCGCCGACGCCGACCCCGTGAGCCGAGCTGAGTGAATGCGCCGAGCGGGTCGCGCGACACGCGTGACCCGCTCGGCCTCGGCTAGGGTGGCTGATGTTCCAGGCAGGGAGTGACCGTGACAGCTGAGCCGCGTGTGCTTTCGGGGCGCTATCGCATCGACGAGCCCATCGGCCGGGGCGGCATGGCGAGCGTCTACCGCGGATACGACGTGACGCTCGGCCGCCAGGTCGCGATCAAGATCCTCGACCGGGAACTGGCGGACGACAACGCGTTCCGCACCCGGTTCCGCCTCGAGGCGCAGGCCGCCTCGCGCATGGCGCACCCGACGATCGTGCGGGTCTACGACGCCGGCGAGGACTCCCGCACCGCGCCCGACGGCACGGTGCGCCCCGTCCCGTTCATCGTGATGGAGCTGGTCCAGGGGCGTCTGCTCAAGGACATCATCTCGGCGGGCCCGGTTCCGGTCACGGATGCCGTCCGCTACGTCGACGGCATCCTCGAGGCTCTCGAGTACTCGCACCGCGCCGGCGTCGTGCACCGCGACATCAAGCCGGGCAACGTGATGGTGACCGACGCCGGCCAGGTCAAGGTCATGGACTTCGGCATCGCGCGCGCGGTGTCCGACAGCTCGTCGACCGTGGCCGAGACCACGCAGATCCTCGGGACGGCGGCGTACTTCTCGCCGGAGCAGGCGAAGGGCGAGCCCGTCGACGCCCGCGCCGACGTGTACTCGACGGGCGTCGTGCTGTACGAGCTGCTCACCGGCCGCCAGCCGTTCCGCGGCGATTCGCCGGTTGCGGTGGCGTACCAGCACGTGAGTGAGGCGCCGGTGCCGCCGTCCGAGGTGAACGAGACGGTGCCTCGGGCCCTCGACACAGTGGCGCTGCGCGCCCTCGCCAAGGATCCGTTCCAGCGCTACCAGGATGCCGCGGGCTTCCGCGAGGCGCTCGACGCGACCGTCGACGGCCGCCAGCCGTCGAAGCGGCAGGTGGGCGCGCTCACCAGCGAGCTGTACGGGCCCAACCCTCGGCAGGCCGCCGAGACCGCGCGGTCGCTGCGCCAGCTCAGCACCGACACCACGATGAAGCGCACCCAGGCCGGCCCGCCCGTCGCGTGGATCTGGGCGGGCGTGGCATTGCTGGCGGTGCTCCTCATCTCGCTGCTGTTCTGGGTGCTCTCCATCCAGCCGCGTGACGACCTGCCCACGAATGTCCGCGAGGTGCCCGACGTGTCGGGCATGACCTACGAGCGGGCCAACGAGACCCTGGCCGACGCCGACCTCCGGGCGATCCGCGTCGACGAGGAGAACGCCGAAGTCGCCGCCGGCAATGTCATCCGCACCGAGCCGGGGGAGGGCACGTCGGTGGAGGCCGACCAGCAGATCAGCGTCTACGTCTCCACCGGGCAGCAGATGTCGACCGTGCCGCCGCTGATGGGACTCGGACAGGATCTCGCGACCTCGGCGATCACCGGCGCCGGCCTGCAGCTCGGCACCGTGACGTCGCAGAACGACAAGGATCTCGCCGCCGGCACCGTGATCTCGAGCGACCCGGTCGACGGCGCCAACGTCGCCGCCGGCACCATGGTGAACCTCGTCGTGGCGTCCGGCCGCGTGGCGATCGACGACGTGCGTGGCTATACCGTGGACGCCGCCACCCGCGAGCTCGAGGACGTGGGACTCATCGTGACCGCGCAGGAGGACCCGAACTGCCCAGGGGCCGATCCGCGGATCGTGCAGTCTCAGTCCCTCACCCCGGGCGACGTGCCGGTGCACTCGCAGATCACGCTCACCTACTGCACCGGGTCCTAGCCCGCTGCGGGCGGAGCTCCGCCGTGGCGAGAGGGATCAGGCGTCGCGGCGAGGGCTCAGGGATCGCGGCGCGGGCTCAGCGTGGCGCCGCGGGCCGCGGCATCCGTGTATCCCACCGAGGCGAGCCAGTTGCCGAGCAGGCGATGTCCGCCCTCGGTCAGCACGCTCTCCGGGTGGAACTGCACGCCGACGATCGGGGCGGTGCGGTGCGCGACGCCCATGATGACGCCGCTCGCCGTGCGGCTGGTCACCACGAGCTCGGCGGGAAGAGTCTCGGGGACGATCGCGAGCGAGTGGTAGCGCGTCGCGGTGAACGGGTCGGGC
>NZ_MWLP01000119.1:0-10746 GCF_010634885.1 Microbacterium sp. B35-04
TCAACGACCGGGGAATCGGGGCAGTCCTCGACAGCCGCAAGACTCACGGTCCACGCGTCACCCGTACGCGCGAGTCCGGTCACACGGGCGCCGGTGTGGACAGCGGCCCCGCGCTCAGTCAGGCGCTGGGCGAGCGCCGCCACGAGCTGCGGCATCCCGCCGTCCAGTCCTTCGATCGCCGACCCCGTGGCGCCGACGCGCACATCGGCGACGGCGCCGCCCAGCCAGCCCGTGCGAGTGAGGGCGGTGCTGAGTCCCGGCGCCGCGATCTCGACGTCGACGTCGTCGGGGTCGAGGCCGAGGCGGTCGACGGTGAGCGGCGCAACGAGGCGGTCGCGCACCTTGGCTCCCATGCGGCTGCGCACGAGCCGCCCGGCGCTGCGCTGCGCGCCGATCGTCAGCGGCGGTCGCAGGCGGTCGAGATAGGCGCGCCAGGTGCCGCCCCAGCCGATCACGCGGCGAACGCTCTCATCCCACGGATTCGCCGGGATGCCGAGCACCTGGTCGGCCGGGATCGGCGCCGCCGTCCCCTTCGCCAGGCCGGCGATCCACTCGCGGTCGTCGCGGGGAGACGCGATCGCGGCGTCGGGGAGCACCTCGGCGACGAGCTTCCGCACGGCGCCGCCCCGGGTGGACCAGCAGGTGGCGCCGGTCTCGAGGTCGAGGCCGGCGAGACGCGTCGAACCGATCGTGCCGCCGAGGCGATCGGATGCCTCGACGAGCGTGACGCTCATCCCGACCTTGACGCACTCCCACGCCGCGACCAGTCCGGCGATGCCTCCGCCGATCACGACCACGCGCGTGTGCCGGGCATGGTCGACGAGGTCCAGGAACGGTTCGGCGGCTGTTCCGGCACCCCTGGAGGCCCTGGGCGAGGCGCCGGCGGCGTCTGGGAGGGGCGTCGGGACGGTCACGGCATCCATCCTCCCATTCGTCCCTGGCCGCTCAGTCGCCCTGGCGGGACCCCTGATCGCGATCGCGTCTCACGGCGCGGTGGCCGCGGCACCCCGGACGCCGGCCGTCACAGCGGTCACGTGTCCGTCATGCAGCTCGATCACGCGGTCGGCGCGCTGGACGAGCAGGGGGTCGTGGGTCGAGACGACGGCGGCGAGGCCCTGCGAGTGCACGAGGTCGCCGATGAGGTCCATGACGGTGACCGCCGTGCGCGAATCGAGCTGACCGGTCGGCTCGTCGGCGATCAGCACGTGAGGGCGCACCACGAACGCGCGGGCGATGCCGACGCGCTGCTGCTGGCCACCCGACAGCTCCGTCGGACGCTGCGCGGCATGGTCGGCGAGCCCGACCAGAGCGAGCGCCTCGGCGACCCTCGCGTCGCGCTCGGCGGGCGGGGTCCGCGCGATCCGCAACGGCAGTTCGACGTTCTCGGCCGCCGACAGGATCGGGATGAGGCCGAACGACTGGAACACGAACCCCAGGCGTTCGCGGCGGAGGGCCGCGAGATCGTCCTCGGCGAGCGCGGTGGCCTCGACGTCGCCGATCCACACCCTGCCCGAGGTGGGGGTGTCGAGACCTCCGAGCAGGTTGAGCAGCGTCGTCTTGCCGGCGCCGGACGCGCCGCGGACCACCACCAGCTCACCCGCGGAGACCTCGATGTCGACGTCGACGCACGCGTGCACATCACCCGCGGCCGATGAGAATGTGCGGCTCAGCTTCTCGCCGCGCAGTGCAATGGTCACGAGGGGTCCTCCGTGGGGAGATCGGATGCCGCGGCACGTGGTTCGTCTTCGAGCAGCGGCGTTTCGTCTCGCGCGTTCCTCGCTCGCTCAACGACCGGGACGTCGAACGCCGCGGGATCACCGACCGGGAGCTCGGCCTCCGGTCGTTGAGCGAAGGGCGCTCCAGCGCCCGAAGACGAAACGCCCGGGCCGTCGGACGAAGCCGGTGCCGGTGCTCCCGGCCACACTCCGACGTGGTCGGGCTCGAGGGCGAGTCGCACCCGCTCGCGCAAGTCGAGCGCGGTGACGAACTCGTCGGGCAGCTGGAGCCGGCCCACGCGGTCGAGCACCGCGTACTCCTCGGCGACGTGCTCCTCGGCGCCGTGCTCGTCGACGCGCGTCGATCGCAGCACCTCTGTCGACGTACGGCCGTCACGGATCTGGACCGTGCGAGCCACGTGCTCGGAGACAGCCGGGTCGTGCGTCACGATCAGCGTCGTCACTCCGAGCTCACGGTTCACCGAGCGCATGGCCTCGAGCACGTGTGCGCTCGTCACGTCGTCGAGTTCGCCGGTGGGCTCGTCGGCGAGCAGCACGCGGGGGTCGTTGGCGATTCCGACGGCGATGGCGACGCGCTGCTGCTCGCCGCCCGACATCTCTGCGGGCCGGCGCTCGGCGCAGTGCGACACCTCGAGCAGGTCGAGCAGCTCCGCCACCCGCGCCCGCCGCGGGGCGGCTGCGCGCACGGTGCCGGCGATCGCGAGCGCTGCGGCGACGTTCTCGCTCGCAGACAGGTACGGGAGAAGGTTCCGCGAGGTCTGCTGCCACACGAAGCCGACGCTGCGGCGGCGGAATCCCACGCGCTCCTTCTCCTTCATCGTGAGCAGATCGTGCCCTGCCACGCGCGCGACACCCGCAGTCGGCTGGTCGAGGCTCGACAGGATCGACAGCAGGGTCGACTTGCCCGACCCCGAGGCTCCGACGACGGCCACGAGCTCGCCGGGGTCGACGCGCAGGTTCAGCCCCTGCAGCGCCTGCACCTCGACATCCGCCCCGTTGCCCGACGGCACCTTGAAGATGCGCACCAGGTCGAGGCACAGGATGTCGGCGTCCGTTGATTCCGTCCCTCCTGCACCGGATCGGCGTGCACCGGATCGGCGTGCGCCGGATCCGCCGGGGTCGGCGCGATGAGCCTGTCGAGCCATGAGTCCTATCCTTCCTCCACCGTCCGCAGCGCTCCCGCCGCGCGGGCGCGGCGGGAGACGAGCAGGACGACGGCGGTGAGCAGCGCGGCGAGGGCGAGGAACCCGCCCAGGGTGATGAGGAGGATCGCCGGGTCGATCCCGTAGCCGGGCTGCACCGACGATCCGGTGAAGGGCCGCAGGTCGACGGCCGCGAGCACGACGAGGGGCACAAGCGCCCCGAAGACCGTTCCGGCGACGACGGCCGCCACCGCCGGGGGCCCGATCTCCCACAGTGCGAGCGAGGTCGCCGACCGGGGCGGTGCTCCGAGCGTGCGCAGCAGAGCGAGCACACGCGCGCGGGGCGCAGCGGCAAGGGTCAGGGTCATCGCGAGCGCCAGCGCGCTGAGCAGCGCCGTCACGGCGGTCGCGAGAAGCAGCGCCCCGCGCACCCCCTGCACGGCCGGGCCCGACTCGATGGCGTCTGCGATCTCGTCCGAGGTGTCGATGCGCACGGCCGATCCCAGGATCGTGCGCAGATCGTCGGCCACGTCGCCGGGCGCCGCGCCCTCGTCGAGCGCGACGAGCACCGTGCGGTCGGTCGGGTCGCGCCCCAGCGTGCTCTCGGCGTACGCGGAGTCGATCACGACCCAGTTCTCGCGGACGCCGGTCGGCACCGGCCCGCGGGTCACCCCGACGACGGCGACGTCCGCGCCGTCGACGCGCAGGTCGTCCGCTCCGCCGATCGCGTCGGCCGTCGCGCCCGACACCACGACGGGCACCGCGGCGCCGGCACCGGACCCGAGGGAGGCACCGGCATCCGCCACGAGTTCGGCGGGCAGCATCCCGGGTCCATCGCCCTGCACCGCGGCGAGCTCGCTCGCCTCTACGACGAAGACCGAGGTCGCTCGCTTGACGCCGTCGATGTCGAGGGTCGCGGGCTCGGCCCCCGAGATCCCGGCGACGCCGACCACCCCGTCGACGTCCGCGACGCGGCCGAGCTGGTCGCGCGTGAAGCTTCCTCCCGTGACGCGCACATCGGCGCCGATCTGCGCACGGGAGGCGTCGGCCACACCTGTCTGCAGGGCCGAGAGAAGGATGCCGGAGGACACCGCGACGGAGACGCCCACGACGAGGGCCAGCACCGGTGTGAGCCCGATCGAGGGTTCGCGCAGGGCCCGGGCGGCGCCGAGGAACGCGTCGGCACCGGCGCCCGCGCGCGCCCGCGACAGCACCGCGGTGAGGGGCAGCGGGTAGAGGCGCAGGGTGACGAGGCAGGCGACGAGCGACAGCAGCAGCGGCGTCGCGGCGAGCAGGAGGTCGACGCCGGCGGTGTAGCCCCGGACGAAGAGGAGCACCAGCGCGAGCGCGGCGAATCCGACGAGCACACCTTCGACGACGAGCCGCAGGCGCGAGCCGCGCCGGCTGAGGTCGGCGCGCAGCGGGCGTTCACCGGCCGACGGCGCGAGGATCGCCAGGATCACGACCGGCGCAAGACCGACCAGCAGCGCGGGGACGAGTCCCGCGGCCGGCGGCGCGGCTCCGAACAGGAGCGCCGCCGCGAGGACGACGGCCGACGCTCCCACGATCGCGGGCACGAGCCCCGTGATCGCACCCTCGATGCCGAGCAGGCGGCGCAGCTGCCCCACCGAGGCGCCGCGCGCCGACATCAGGCGCATGGCCGATCGGCGGCTCTCGAGGATGAGCCGGCAGCCGAGGGCGAGGACGGCCGCGGCGACGCCGATCGGGCCGGCGATCAGCATCGCGATCACCCCGGCCGTCGACGACTGCTGTGCGAGGGCGAGTTCGATCTCGCCGGTGATGTCGGCGTCGAACTTCAGACTCAGGATGCCGACGCCCTCGGCCGAGCTCGCGATGGTGTGCGACACGGACGTGAGCTTGTTGAGCGCGGCGACGGTCTGCTCGGCGTTGTCGGCATCGATCTCGTCGACGTCCGTGGGATACCACACGACGGTGGCGGGACGGAGCCCGAGGCTGGTGAGCATGGCCGCCGTGGCCGCGGACGCCGGATGGGCGAACGCGGTGCCCGTCACCTCGCGCGCGCGATTGCCGTCGTCGGAGATGCTCGGCTGGAGCACCGAGGGCACGTGCTGCCAGAACGGGGACGAGGCGTCGGCAGGCTCGAACACCCCCGACAGCACGACGACGTAGGGCAGCGGGTCGGAGCCCAGATGCCGCTCGTCGCCGACCTGCCACTCGAGCTCCTGCGCCGTCTCGCGCGACAGGACGACCTCGACGCGGAGGGAGCCGTCGTCCGCGACCACCGCCGGCCCGGGCGCGGCGCCCTCGACCATGCGGATCTCGGACTCGTAGCCCGGCGAGAACGCCATGGTCAGCGCCTGCGTCGCGGGATCCTCGAGGATCCGCGCGCCAGGCACCGAAGCCACCGCGCGCGCCTCGCCGAGCACGTCGGGAAGGGGTTCGTCGGCACCGCGCCGGATGCCTTCGAGCGCGACGAGGAAGTCGACCCAGACGTCGTCGGCGTCGGTCGGCGGGAACGGGTCCGTCTCGGGCATCACCGGGAAGAAGGGAGAGTCGGCGACGACGTCGCGCCCGGTCGCCGGCAGGGAGTCCAGCCGGTCGCGCAGCGCCGCGTCGCCGAGGAGGCCGAGGGCGATCGGCGCCGCCGTCGCGACCAGCGACAGCACCAGCACGAGGGACGCGACGATCGCCCCGCCCCCGGCGCGGGAGCGCAGATGGTGCGCGACCAGGGCACGGGTGGACACACGGCGGCTCATCGCGCCTCCTCCCCGACGGTCGCGGACCGCGCGACGCGTCCGGCGCCGATCGCGGCGGCCGCGACGATCACGCCCAGCGCGACGACGAGGCCGCCGAGCGCGAGAGCGAGCGGCAGCCACGCGAACGACACTGCTCCGGCGAGGGGAAGGATGCCGGCGGTCACCGCCCGCACCAGCCCGGGCACGATCAGCCACGACACCAGGGCGCCCGCGGCCGCACCGAGCACGACGGCCGCTGCGAAGACGCCGCCGAGCTCGGCCGCGCGCATGCGCGCCTGGCGGGACGCGGTCACCCCGAGGGCGCGGAGCACCCCGAGTTCGCGTCGACGCGCGAGGGCGAGGGTCTGCACGATCGCGAAGGCCGCGACGAGCGACAGCACGGCCGATCCCGCCGTGGCGATCCACCAGCCGGGCACCAGAGCGCCGACGACGCTCGCCGAGAGCCCGGGCGTGGCAGTCATCACCGGCCGGTCACCGAGCGCGGCGCTGAGGGCATCGTCGGCGGCCGGGTCGCCGGCGACCCAGACCGAGTTCGACGGCACGATCGACGTGCCCCGCTGAAGCTGCGACGTCAGCAGCAACTCGAGCGGGACGAACAGGGCGAGCGGATCGGACGCGCCGGGCACGGCGTCGACGATCGACGTGATCACCGCGGCACCCTGCCGCCCTGTCCCGGCGTACCGGAAGTCGATCGGGTCGCCGACGACCGCGCCGAGGCGAGAGGCGAGCGCCGTCGTGACGACGGCCGCCACGGCGGGCCCTCCTTCCGACGCCGCGAGGTCGGGCGCCGCCGCGAGGACGCCGCCGTCGGCGAGCCAGAGCACGGCTTCGCTGCTGCCGCCTTCGAGGTGCGCGGAGCCTTCCACGTCGAGCGGTCCGCCGCCGGCGACCACGACCTCCGACAGCTCGACCGCGACGCTCGACCCCGCGATGCTCGGGCCGGTTCCGGCGCCGATCGCGAGGAGGCGCCACGGCGACGCGCCGTCAGGAAGGTCCGCGGTCGCCACGAGCAGCGCAGTGCCGTCCTCTGCCGGCTGCGGTTCGCCGGAGAGACGCAGCGTGACGGGCGTGCCATGGCCATCGAGCAGCA
Source organism: Microbacterium sp. B35-04 (assembly GCF_010634885.1). Taxonomy (NCBI): domain Bacteria; kingdom Bacillati; phylum Actinomycetota; class Actinomycetes; order Micrococcales; family Microbacteriaceae; genus Microbacterium; species Microbacterium sp. B35-04. Next base: position 6,707 of record NZ_MWLP01000119.1, read on the forward strand.
GCGCCACCAGGCTGAAACCGGAGAGACTGCCGGACTCGACGGTCACGCCGACGGTCGCCGCGATCCCGGTGGCGCCGTCGCCGAGCGGCACCGGCTCCGACAGGACCACGCCCTCCCCCGTGGCGTCCGCCGCGGCGATGAGGGCCTCTTTGTCCACGAGTCCGCCCGCCGAGGTCACCACCGGCTCGATCTGCGCGGACGGCACCGACACCAGGTCGGCCTCGAGGCGGCCGATCTCGATCACGCCCGCGTACGCCGAGGACGAGGCATCCGTTCCCGGCACACCCGCGGCGACCACGTCGCCGGGCGACGCGGACTGCGGCGTCATGTCGACGCGCAGGTCGGCGCCGGCACGCACCGCCGCCGAATCGGTGGTCATCGCCTGCCACGTCGCCGTGTACGCCGAAGCGAAGACCGCCTGCGCGACGGTGAGGGTCACCAGCAGTACGGCGACCGCATAGATGGGCAGGCGTCGGGCGACCTGCCGCGCGGGATACCCGGGCTGCAGCGACGGAAAGGCGGCGGCGGGCCGGGACCACGCCGCGGCGGCGCCTCCGAACGCCGCGAGCGCCACCAGGGCCCCCGCCATCAGCACGACGGCGGGTGCGAGCGCGACGATCGGGTCGAACCCCGCCCCGCGGGCGAGGGGCAGCTGCCACACCACGAGGGCCGACGCCAGCACCACCACCACGACGACGACGGCAGTCGTGGCGCGCGCTGCGCGCCCGGCGGTGCGCCGCTGCTCGCCGCGTCGCAGCGCGATCGCGAACACCGCGGCCAGCGCGAGCGCCATGGCGATCACCCACGGCCAGGACGAGACCACCTCGACCGCACCGGCACCGACCTGGCCGGCCAGTGCGGCGGCCAGCACGACGCCGATGATCGCCCCCGCGAGCGCGACGGCGACGCCTTCCGCGGCATCCGCTCCCCATGCCTGATTGCGTGAGAAGCCGCGTGCCCGGATCGCCAGCGTCTCGTGCTCCCGTGCGGCGGCCACGAGGCGCGCGAGCTGCGCCATCGCCGTTCCGGCGACGAGCGCGACGAGCAGGACGAGCGCCGGCGCGGCCGAGGCCAGTGCCGCCGCGCCGATCCCCACGAGATCCGCCACCTCATCGGCGGTCAACCCCGGAGGGGGCGGCTCGCCGGCCGTCTCGACCGTGCGGCGAAGCCTGGCCAGCACGAGGCACATGGTCGCCACCGCGGCGGCGACGGTCGCGGCCGCGCTGCCGAGAAGCCCGATGCGCGCGCGGGAGCGCGCCCACAGCAGTCGCGCCGACGAGAGCGCGCGGCGATCGGGCATGGGCTCGGTCCTCCGCGGTTCGTTCGACGCTGATGGGGGTTCTGCGAACCTCATCAAATCAGGGTTTCCGTCGATCCTTCCACGGCCGAGCGGCGGTGCCGTCCGCACCGTGGGCACCGGCCTGTTCCGGCGTCGGCCCGGGGTGGGAGACTGGGGGCCATGACGCTCCACATCACGGGTGACGACGAGGCCGATCGCCTGCTGACCGACGATCCGCTCGCCCTGCTCATCGGCATGCTGCTCGACCAGCAGGTCGCGATGGAGACCGCATTCGCCGGTCCGCTCAAGATCTCGGAACGCGCGGGGACGCTGGATGCCGCCGCCCTTGCGAGCTTCGATCCGGAGGCGTTCGCGGGGCTGTTCTCGGCCACCCCCGCGGTGCACCGGTTCCCGGGGTCGATGGCCGCTCGCGTGCAGGCGCTCTGCGCGGCGATCGGCCGGGACTGGGACGACGACGCCGCGGCGATCTGGACGCGCGACGAGCCGGACGGCGCGACCGTGCTGAAGCGGCTCAGGGCTTTGCCGGGGTTCGGGGAGCAGAAGGCGAAGATCTTCCTTGCGCTGCTGGGTAAGCAGTACGGGTTCACCGGCGACGGGTGGCGTGAGGCATCCGCGCCCTACGGCGAGGACGGCTCGTTCCGCAGCGTCGCCGACATCGTCTCGCCGGAGTCGTTGACGAAGGTGCGCGAGCACAAGCGCGCCATGAAGGCCGCGGCGAAATCCGGCGGCGGAGGCGTCTGATGAAGAAGACGGAAGCGGACGTCGGCGAGTTCGTCGCCGGGGTGAGTCCCGCGAAGCGGCAGCGGGATGCCGAGACGATGGTCGCGCTCTTGCGTGAGGTCACCGGGCGCGAACCCGAGATGTGGGGCACGATCGTGGGCTTCGGGTCGTGCCACTACCGCTACCCCACCGGCACCGAGGGCGACGTCCCCATCGCCGCGTTCTCGCCGCGTCGCCAGGCCACCACGGTGTACCTGCTCGACACCGGCGCCCACGCCGACCGGCTCGGCAAGCTCGGACCCCACGAGACGGGTGTGGGCTGCCTCTACATCAAGGACCTCGAGGAGATCGATGCCGACGTCCTGCGAGAAATCGTCGCCGAGGACTACCGTCGCGTGATCGAGGGCGACACCGGCTCCGCGGTGTTCACCGTCACCGACTGACCCTCCGGCCTGCACCGTGCACGACCGGAGGGCCGCGCGTTGCGCGAGCCCTCCGAGTCGTCCTGCTCTGCGCCCTCAGCGGGCCACCGTGCGGCTGCCGCGGGTCACTTCAGTGCGATCGCGTCCAGGACCGTCTCCTTGAAGGTGCTGCCGGCGGCATCCCACGCCTCGGACTTGAGCGCGATCTTCGTCGTGCCCTTCGGCGGGGTGATGCTGGCCGAGTACGAGCCGGCCGAGCCCGTCACCGCAATCGTGGTCCACGTGCGCCCGCCGTCGTACGACGCCCACAGCTTGAGGCCGCTGATCGCCGCCCCCGTCGAGCCGTCCTGGTGCGACACGGTCGGGGTCAGGCTGATCCGCTTTCCTGCGGCGACGTTCAGGGCGTCGAGGCCCTGCACGCCGTAGTCGAGCTGCAGCAGCGGCAGCACCGTGAGGGCATCGGTGGTGCTGCTCGTGAAGGACCACTCGGTGCTGACCTCGGTGGACTGCGTCCACCACCGCTCATACCGGTCGGCGTCGAGGAGCACGCGGTAGGTGCGCGCCTCGGCGGGCACCTCGCCGGAGCCGTTCGCGTACTCGCCGGTCACGTAGAGCTCGTCGTCCACCCACAGCTGGAACCGGCTGTCGGTTCCGCCGTCGGGACCGGCGATGTTCGGGTTGCCGTCGCCGTCGACCCGGTATGGCAGGTCGATCATCAGGGTGTCGCCTTCGCGACGCACCGACGACTGGGCCGGCGAGGCCGGGTCGGGCAGCAGCCCGCCGTGCACGACCTGACCGAGCAGCGTCTCGCTCGCGGTCTCGCCGGGCTGGTACGAGCGCAACGCGCCCATGAACGCCGTCGGGAACACCTCGCCCGGGTTCGCGCCGCCCGCGTAGGCCTCCGCGGAGTGCTGATACCTCGCCGCCGGATCGGCGTAGTAGTGGATCGTCCGCTCGGCGATCGGCTCGTCCAGCCAGCGGTTGTAGCCGATGTAACTCTCGTCGGTGACCATCATGTGCCACTCCTGAAGAGAGGTGCCCGCGGTCTGCCCCTTCACCGCGCTGCTGACGGATGCCGTGTTCGATCCATCGAGCGTGTAGTTGAGGCTGGACGGGATGCCGTGCTCCACCTTGGCGAACGCGTAGTCGTACGGCGGGTACCCGTAGCCGGTACCGGTCAGCTTCGCACCCTTCTTCGCCGACGCGAGGGCGAGCAGCTCGAGTCCCTTCTCACGCGACAGCGTCAGCGTCGGAAGCGTCTTGTCGGGGAACTCTCCCATCGCGCGGAAGTCGACATCCTCCCAGTACGGTCCGTCGTGGGCGCCATAGGCGATCACGGCGATCGCGCCGGCGTCCTTCGCCGCCTGAGCCTGAGCATTGAGCAGCATCACCCGACCCACCGCCGCCGGGCGCGCCTCGACAAGGGCGATCTTGCCCGCCACGGCCGCCTTCTGCAGCTCAGCGGGCGTCCCGGTGCCCGCATCGACGATCGTGGCGCTCACCTTGCCCTTGAGCTCGGGGGACGTGACGGCGTAGCGCAGGTCTTCCGCGAGATCGAGGGTCGTCGACGCGGAGACCGCCTGGACGTCGAGCTTCGG